>JAFGKX010000043.1 GCA_016928375.1 Candidatus Omnitrophota bacterium
GTTTATTTTTTGAGGTAAGCCCTACGGTTTCGGAAGGCGTAAAAGAACTTTTATTGCGGAATAATTTTCGCAATATAGAAACAATAAAAGATTATAACGGATTAGACAGGGTTATTTTTGCCAATGGATAAACTATTCATTAAAGGGCGAAGCAAATTAAAAGGCAAAGTAAGAACCAGCGGTTCTAAGAATTCTGTGCTGCCTATTATGGCTGCCTGCCTGCTTACAAAAGAACGTTCTGTAATCAAAAATGTTCCGGATCTAAGCGATGTAAGGACTATGGTGCGGCTTTTACAGCGGCTGGGCGCAAAAGTGGAATTCTGCGACCGCACGCTGATCATAGAACCCGGCAACTACAAAGGCGACACTGCTACGTATAAATTCGTAAGCGTCATGCGCGCTTCCGTATGTGTCCTGGGCCCCCTTCTGGCAAAACAGAAAACGGCAAATGTATCCCTGCCGGGAGGATGTGTAATAGGCCCGCGGCCCGTAGACCTGCATATAAAAGGCCTGAAGGCGCTCGGCGCAGATATTGACATCTCTCACGGATATCTTATTGCTAAGGCAAAGCAGCTGCAGGGAGCGAATATGTATTTAGGCGGTGCTTATGGTTCTTCGGTATTAGCTACCGGAAATATAATGATGGCAGCTACCCTGGCAAAAGGAAAAACAACCATAGAAAACGCAGCATGCGAGCCGGAAGTCGTAGATCTGGCGGAGATGCTTATAAAAATGGGCGCAAAGATAAAAGGCCACAAGACGCACACAATAGAAATAGAAGGCGTAAAAAGTTTAGGCGGCGCCTCGCATACAACAATACCCGACAGGATAGAAGCAGGCACTTTTATGATAGCTGCTGCTATGAGTTCGGGAGATGTAATTATCGAAGGAGCGAGGGCAGACCACCTGGGCGCGCTGATCGATAAATTAAAATCAACAGGCGCGCATATAAACTCAAACACGGACGGCATAAAGGTAAAAGGGGGCCGTACTATAAAACCGGTAGATGTGGTAACGCTGCCTTTTCCGGGATTTCCCACGGATTTACAGGCGCAGATAACAGCGATGATGTGCCTTGCCAAAGGCATAAGCATTGTTACTGAAAAAATATATCCCGAAAGGTTTATGCATATAAGCGAACTAAACAGAATGGGTGCGGATATAATACTTGAAGGCGAAAGCGCTATTATAAAGGGGCAAAGGCGGCTTATGGGGGCGCCTGTCATGGCATCGGATCTGCGCGCGTCGGCAGCGCTGGTTTTGGCGGGTTTAGTCGGCGAAGGCACAACCGAGATTTCGCGTATTTATCATTTGGACAGAGGATACGAAAACATAGAACAGAAATTAGCGTCATTAGGCGCTAAGATATGGCGAGAAAAAGAAAAATAGAGGAGGTTTTTGTTATGGCTTGCGTGATCAGGTTAAAAAGAATGGGCGGTAAGAAAAAACCGCATTTTAAGATAGTCGTCTGCGATTCGAAGGAATCCGTTACCGGAAAGGCTATCGAAGAAGTAGGCATCTATGATCCATCTAAGCAGCCGGCGCTGGTAAGGGTAGATAAAGACAGGGTAAAATACTGGATGGGCGTCGGCGCTAAACCGAGCGAGACCGTTCTTTCATTGATAAATAAAAAATAATGATGAAGATAGATGTGCTTACCCTGTTTCCGGGGATGTTTAAAGCGGTTCTGGGAGAGTCTATCCTAAAACGCGCGATACATTCCGGCAAGATTTCCGTAGAAATACACAACATAAGGGATTACACAAAAGATAAACACAAAAAAGCCGATAACCGGCCTTTCGGCGGCGGCTGCGGAATGGTGCTCGGAATACAGCCTGTTTTTGACGCTGTCTGCGATGTAAAGAAAAATAACAAGCGCGCGCGCGTTATACTGATGAGCCCTCAGGGCGAAGTTTTTACACATGATAAAGCATGCGGATTTAGCAGGGAAAAAGGCCTTATAATTATAAGCGGCCACTACGAAGGCATAGACGAGCGGGTAAAAAGTTTAATTGATTCTGAGATATCGATAGGAGATTATGTGCTTACCGGCGGCGAAATACCGGCAATGGCTGTAATTGATGCGGTTACAAGGCTTATTCCCGGAGTGCTGGGGCACAGCGAATCAAATAAAGACGAGTCGTTTTCTAATCCAGGCGGACTTTTGGAATATCCGCAGTATACAAGGCCCGCTGTTTTTGAAAAAATGAAAGTTCCGCAAGTGCTGCTTTCCGGTAATCACGCGGCTATAAAGGCGTGGCGCAGGAAAGAATCAGTGCAAAAAACAATGGACAAAAGGCCGGATATTATCAGGGATATAAAACAAATAGAAATATAAAACGAAGGAGTGTTTACAATGGATAAAAGAATAGCCGAGATACAAGCTAAGCAGCTTAAAAAAGAACTTCCCAAATTTGCCGTCGGAGATGAGGTTATAGTGTATGTAAAGATAGCCGAGGCGGAAAAAACGAGAACGCAGCCGTTTCACGGAACAGTCATCGCGCGCCAGCACGGAAACGTAAATGAAAGCTTTACGGTGCGGCGCATTTCTTACGGAGAAGGCGTAGAGAGAACATTTCTTATTCATTCGCCGTATGTGGAAAAAATAGAAGTAGTCAGAACCGGAAAAGTCAAAAGGGCTAAGCTTTATTATCTTCGTAAAAAGATCGGGAAAAAGACTAAAGTTGAAGAGAAAATCATTAGAGAACAAAAAAAGCCCGCAGATGCTTCTTTGGGAAAGAAAAGCTAAAGCCGGCGGATTTAAATGTATAGCCGGTTTTGATGAAGCCGGCAGAGGCCCTTTAGCGGGCCCCGTGGTAGCAGCATGCGTAGTATTAAACAGCTTTGATTTCACTGTGAGAGTAGATGATTCGAAAAAGTTAACAGCTGCTTCGCGGGAAAGGGCGTATCGACAGATACTTGAGAAAGCGCACATAGGCGTCGGCATAGTATTTGAGGATACGATAGAGCAGGTAAACATACACCAGGCGACAATTCTGGCAATGGAGCATGCGTATTTTAATCTTCCGGTATTGCCTGATTTATTGCTGATAGATGGTATTATAAAGCTAAGGCTTCCCGCGCAACAAATAAGCATTATTAAAGGCGATCAGAAAAGCCTGTCTATAGCCTCTGCCTCTATTGTTGCAAAGGTAATAAGGGACAGGCTTATGCTTTTTTACGATAAAGTTTTCCCCGAATACTGTTTTAGGCGCCACAAAGGTTACGGCACAAAAATGCATTTTGACGCCATTAAGAAGTACGGTATATCGGAATTGCATAGACGGAGTTTTTTGTCATGATAAAACCGAAACAAATTATAGAAATTGCAAAATCCATAGGCATAAGGCAGGATGAGGTTGAAACCTATGGTTCATACAAAGCTAAAGTATCTTTGGGCGTTATAGAAAGGCTATCGCACAAACCTAACGCAAAATTAATAAATGTTACATCCGTTACTCCCACAAAATTCGGAGAAGGTAAAACTTCCACTGCGATAGGGCTGACGCAGGCGTTGGGCAAGCTTAAGAAAAAAACAGCATTGTGCATTAGGGAGCCTTCTCTGGGGCCGATATTCGGGGTAAAAGGCGGCGGTTGCGGCAAGGGGCTTTCGCAGGTTATTCCCATGGAAGATATAAACCTTCATTTTACCAGGGATAATTACGCTATTTCCTCGGCGCACAACCTACTTGCTGCAATGCTTGATAACCATATTTACAGCGGCAATAAATTAGATATAGATAAAAATAAAATATTATGGCGAAGAGTTATAGATTTAAATGACAGGTCCCTTCGGCATATAACAGTCAGCAGCAACGTGAGAAACATGTCTTATGAAACAGGCTTTGATATAACCGCGTCAAGCGAGATAATGGCGATACTTGCGCTTACAACCGGTATAGGTGATTTAAAAGAAAGGCTTTCCAGGGTCATTGTCGCGTATACAAAAAAAGGCAGGCCTGTAACAGCCAAAGATTTAAATGCGGTAGGCGCAATGGCCTCTCTTTTAACGGATACGATAAAGCCGAATATAGTCCAGACCATGGAAGAAGAAGCAGTTTTTATACATACAGGGCCGTTTGCGAACGTTGCGCACGGAAACAGCAGTTTTTTAAGCCTTGTTATGGCGTCCAAACTGGCGGATTACGTGGTTACTGAAAATGGTTTTGGCACAGACCTTGGGGCCGAGAAATTTTTTGATATAGTATGCCGCATGTCTATGCCGGGTGTAAACGAAACGCTGAAGCCGTCGGTTTCCGTGATAGTCGTATCCACAAGGTCTGTGAGGGAGCACGGCGGCATGCAGAATTTGGAACAGCACGTAGGAAACATAAAAAAATTCGGCATAGAGCCGGTTGTAGCTATAAATAAATTTCACGATGACAATGACACAGATCTTGACGCGATAAAAAAATACTGTCATAGCCTCAGGACAGAGGTTGTTGTGTCTGAAGTAGTGGAAAAAGGCGGTGAGGGAGGCATTGAAATGGCCCAGGCCTGCCTTAAGATAATAAACAGTAATTCCTCAAACCTTAAATATATTTATAACCTTAAAGACACCATCGAAGATAAAATAAGTAAAATAGCAAAGCAGATTTATGCCGCAAACAGCGTCGTATATACGGATGAGGCGCTTGAAGATATTAAAAAATGTTATGAGCTTGGGCTTGATAAACTGCCCATAAATATAGCAAAGACACATCTTTCTCTTTCGGATGACCCGCTTAAAAAAGGTGTGCCTTCAGAATGGAAGCTGAAGATAAGGAATGTCAGGATTGCCAGGGGCGCCGGATTTATTGTGCCAATTGCCGGGAAAATAGAACTTATGCCTGGCCTGCCGCCAGTGCCGGCTGCGGAAAAACTAGACATAGATGATGAAGGAAACATAACGGGGTTAGCATGAAATACGCGGATATTGCGATAAAAAGTTATCTTGATGAGTTGGCTGCAAGAAAGCCCTCTCCCGGCGGTGGCAGTGCAGCAGCGCTTTTTGCAGCTATAGGTTGCGCTTTAATGGAAATGGTGCTAAACTACAGTGACGGTAAAAATACGCTGATAAAAAAAGCCAGGCAGCGTTTTAAGGCCGGAAGAACAGCCTTTGTGAAGTTGATAGATGATGATATAGCGGCGTATAAAAAATATTCGTTTGAAAGAAACCAGAAAAACTTAAAAGAAGCGGCATCAGTGCCCCTTAAAATATGCCTTTTAAGTTATGAGTTGACGGAACAGTCATTGAAGCTGCTTAAAGTGGTCAATAAAAACCTTATAAGCGATGCAGGCTGCGCAGTTTACGGGCTGGTGTCATCCTTTAAGACGGCCAGGGTAAGCGTTGACATAAACATGAAGTATATGGAAGACAAAAGATTTGCCGTAGCTGTTGCAGCAAAACTGAATAAACTGGAGAAAAAACTTTTGTCTCTGGAAAAAGGCGTAATCTGCAGCGTAAATAAAATTATAAAAAAGCCATGGCAAAAATATTAGACGGGAAAAAAATAGCCGGGGAATTAAAAAAAATACTCCGCGATGAAGCAGCTGATTTAAAGAATAAAAGCGGCAGTGAGATAATACTGGCATCCGTGGTAATAGGCAGCGATGCCGGCGCCAAGATATATGCCTCTGCCCAGCAGAAATTATGCGAGGAGATGGGCATTGGATATATTCGTAAAGACATGCCCGCCGGTGTAGCCCTAAAGGAAATAATAAAATGTTTCATCGGGTTGACGCAGCAGAAAGCGACCGGAATAATAGTTAATCAGCCTCTGCCTGCGGATATTGATTACACGGATGTTATAGAATGTTTAAGTCCCGCTCTGGATGTAGAATGTATCCACCCTGCAAACTTCGGAAAATTTTATTCCGGATACAAAGGTTTTGCCCCCTGCACGGCCAGCGCTGTTATGGAATTATTGAAATATACAAAAACAGACCTGTTGAATAAAGAGATAGTGATTATAGGATACAGCAGAATTGTAGGTAAGCCCCTGGCGCTTATGCTGGATGAGCGCGCAACGATTACAACATGCCATGTCGGTACCGCAGAAGACAGCTTGAAGCGCCACATAAACAATGCTGATGTGCTGATAAGCGCGGTCGGCAAAGAAGGTTTCAATATTCCCGGAGAATGGATAAAAAAGGGAGCAATAGTCATAGATGTGGCAACCAGGCGTTCCGGAAGCAGCATTACGGGGGACATTGATTTTAAGGCAGCCCAGAGCAGCGCTTCTTTTATAACCCCTGTTCCCGGCGGCGTCGGCCCTATTACGAATGTTATGCTGATAAGAAACCTGCTCTATCTTTACAAGGAGCAGCGCAAAAAGATATGATAATCACAAAGCAAAAAGATAAAAAAACGATACTGGATTACCTGAAAAACGACAAAAATATATTTATTACAGGCTGCGCGCAGTGCGCTACTGTATGTAAGACGGGCGGAGCCGACCAGGTAGAAGAAATCAAAACCCTGCTGGAAAAACATGGCAAGGTTGTTACGGGTACAGTTGTTATTGACCCTCCCTGCCATTTGGTAAAATCCAAAAAGATGTACCAGCAGAACAAAAATGAAATTCAGAAATCTGACGCTATCCTTGCGCTTGCATGCGGTGACGGCATACAGAGCATAATGGAAGGGGCTAAAGGCAAAAAAATACATCCCGGGCTAGACACATTGTTTCTTGGCGAGGTATTATCAGGCGGGGCATTTGAACAAAAATGCCTTTTATGCGCCGAATGCGTGCTTGATGAAACCGGAGGGTTTTGCCCGATAACACTTTGTCCGAAAGGCCTGCTAAACGGCCCATGCGGCGGCGCGAAAAATAAAAAATGCGAGGTAGATAAAACAATAGACTGTGTATGGATAAAGATATATGAGCGCCTAAAGGATCTTGGCCAGCTGCAGGAAATCAAAAGAATAAAACCTCCGCGCGATAATTCAAAAAGGATCAATCCCAGAAAACATACCCTGGAGAAGAAATGACTTTTAAGGATGCGCTTAAAACAAAAAAATTCGTCGTTACCTGCGAAATAGGCCCGCCTAAAGGCATAAATGTTAATAAGATTTTAGATGAGGCGGAATCTTTTAAAGGCAGGGTCGACGCTGTGAATGTTACAGACCTTCAAAGCTCTGTTATGAGGCTTGGTTCGCTTACAATGTGCCATCTCTTAAAGATAAGAGGGCATGAGCCGATATTTCAGGTTACCACGCGCGACAGAAACAGGCTCGCGCTTCAGTCGGACATTTTATCAGCCGCAGCCCTGGGGATAGAGAATGTGTTAGTGCTTACCGGCGATCATCCTGTAAGGGGCGATCATCCGCAGGCAAAACCTGTATACGACCTTGATTCAATACAGCTTTTAGAGGTTATAAAACTGCTTAATTCAGGCTTTGATATGACGGGCAATGCTTTAGACGGAAAGCCGGATATATTTGCTGGAGCCGTTGTTAATCCCGGCGCTGACCCGATAGAACCGGAAATAATAAAAATGGAAAAAAAAGTGAAGGCCGGAGCGAAGTTTTTTCAGACGCAGGCTGTTTTTGACACGGATAAATTTGCTGATTTTACCAAGCGCATAAAACACATAGAAGCGCCTGTTTTGGCCAGCGTTATACTGCTTAAGTCCGCTTCAATGGCCCGTTACATGAATGATAATGTCGCAGGAATAAGCGTGCCTGGGCATTTGATTAAAGAAATGGAATCAACGGAAGGTAAAGACAGGGTAAACAAATCGGTTGAAATCGCAGCAAAACTTATAAAGGGCCTTAAAGGCCTGTGCCGAGGAATTCATATTATGCCCATAGGGTGGGAAAGTAAAATTGAACTTGTCCTTGATGCCGCAGAACTATAATCCCGCCCGCAGCGGGATCCGGAGGGTGCAATGCCTGAGCCAATTATAAAAATTAAACCAATCACAGGGGAAAGCCTTACAAAAAAACTATCCATTTCCTTTTTCTTTATGTCCATTATACCAATTTTGCTTATGATGTATATCGTAGGCGTAATAGGCTATGATGTATTTATGGTTAAGCTGCCGCACATAAGGCTGACAATAGCTCTGTCGGTTTTACTTGTGACGGTGATGTTTGTGTTTTTGAGGTATAATGTTCAGATGATCGTATCTGTAATGAAGACTGCGAAAACAATAGCAGGCGGCGACTATGCAAAAAAAATAGATGTAGAATCTAAGGATGAAATAGGGCAACTGGCAAAATCTTTTAATAGAATTACCGTGGATCTTGAAGCAAAGATAAAAGAGCTGGAAGAATCGAAGGGTATTATCCAGGACATATTCAGAAAAATAGGCGCAGCGCTGTCGACAACGGGCGGTATAGACCAGCTGCTTGAACTTATTATAGAAACAATAGTAAAAGGTGTTTACGCGGAAAGCGGCTGCATTATGCTTTTGGAAGACAACGAGCTCAAGGTAAGAGTTGCTTATGGGCTTGAAGACAGCCTTATAGCTAAACTTTCAATTAAATCCGGAGAGGGAGTAATAGGGTTGTCCGCTAAAGAAAAAAGGATCATGATTACTTCTTATACAGGAGAACCGCTTGTTGCTGATGCAGACAGGGGGCGGTTTTATTATAAAAATGTAATATCTGTTCCGTTTTTTTACAAAGACGAGTGCCTGGGCGTTCTGGCTATATTTGATAAAAAATCCCAGAGTGGTTTCGGCGAAGACGATAAACTGCTTATATCCAACATAGCATTTCAGGCAGCCATTGCAATTGCCAATGACAAATTAAATGAAGACGCTGAAAAAACTTATATAGAAACAATTACTGCCCTGGCCATGGCAGTTGAGGCCAAGGACGCTTACAGCAGGGGCCATTTAGACAGAGTTTCCCGTTTAGTAGTTGACTTTGCAAAAAAATTGGGATTAAGCGGAAAAACAGCGGAAATATTAAAAGACGGGGCTAAGCTGCACGACCTTGGAAAGATAGGTATACGTGACGATATATTATGCAAACAGGGCCCTCTTACAAAAGAAGAGCAAAATGAGCTCGAAAAGCACGTTATAATAGGCGAAAATATATTAAGGCCTATAAGAAAACTCGCGCCGTTATGCGATATGGTAAGGCATCATCAGGAGTGGTGGAACGGCACCGGCTATCCGGACAGCTTAAAAGGCGAGGAAATTCCGCTGACCGCGCGCATTTTGAAAATAATAGATGCCTACGATGCTATGTCCACTGACCGCCCGTACAGAAAAGCGCTTAGCAAAGAAGAGATAAAGCAGGAGTTTCAAAAGGGCAGCGGCAGCGAATTCGATGCTAACCTGACCAAGAAATTTTTGGAAATGATATAATGGAAAGAAAAAAAATAACTATACCGGACCTGCTGGATAAAAAGAAAAATAAAAAGCCGATTACGGCATTAACCGCGTATGATTTTCCGTCTGCCTCCATAATAGATGAAGCAGGCTTTGATATGATAATCATAGGCGATTCCGTGGCAATGGTTGTGTTAGGGCTTGAAAATACGCTCGCGGTTACTGTAGACGATATGCTGTATCACTCTAAGGCAGTTGCGCGCGGAGCAAAACACGCGTTTTTAGTCGGGGATATGCCGTTTATGTCTTATCAAGTAAGCGTTGAAGAAGCGCTGCGTAACGCCGGAAGGTTTGTCAAAGAAGGAAACTGCGACGCAGTAAAATTAGAAGGCGCCTCCGGAGTGATAAAACAGGTTGAGGCAATTGTAAAAGCCGGCATACCCGTGATGGGCCACATAGGCCTTACCCCGCAAAACGCCACACAGTTGGGCGGCTTTAAGGTGCAGGGCAAGACATCCGCGTCTGCTAAAAAAATAATAAACGACGCTATTTTACTGGAGCAGGCCGGATGCTTCAGCGTGATACTTGAGTGCGTGCCGGATGAAATCTCAAAAATCATCACTTCTAAGGTCAGTATTCCCACTATCGGAATAGGCGCAGGAGCGGACTGCGACGGTCAGGTGCTTGTTACGCACGATGTCCTGGGGTTTTATAAAAAATTTACCCCTAAATTTGCAAAAAAATACGCTGATATATCCCTAGACATAAAAAATGCCGTAGAACAATTCAAAAAAGAAGTGGAAGATAAAAAATTTCCCGGAAAAGAAAATACTTTTCATATCGACGAAAAAGAACTAAAAAAAATAAAAAACCCGTCATTATGAGTAGGCTTACGTTCCTTGTAATGACGCAAGAGGTAACATGAAAATAGCAGTTGTCGGATCAGGAGCGATGGGGTGCTTATTCGCCGCGTTTTTATCGCGCTCTAAAGCCGGACATGAAGTATGGGTGCTGGCCAAAGACCAGGCCAGGGCAAAAAGATTAAGTTCATCCGGCATTGAGGTAGAAGGCGATTTTAATTTCAAGGTGAAAATAAACGCCACTGCCAATGCCGCTGATATGGCCGGAGCCGCTCTTGTAATAATAGCGGTTAAATCATATAATACGGAAGCAGCGGTTAAATCCATAATGCCGATTTTATCTCAAGATTCGAAAGTCCTTACCATACAAAATGGGCTGGGAAACCTTGAGATGGTAAATGAGTTCGTCGGAACAGAAAGGGCCTTAGGCGGCGTTACATCCTGCGGCGCGACAGTACTTAAAGAAGGCCGTATAAAACATGCCGGCAGTGATGAAACCATAATAGGAAGGCCCGATGGTAAAATTTTCGCGGATGTAAGGCAGATAGCGAATCTGCTCAATGAGGCAAAAATAGAAACGAAAATGTCCAAAGACATAAAAAGTGTTATATGGAGTAAGCTTATAATAAACGCCGGTATAAATGCGCTGGCTGCAATAACGCGCCTGCCGAACGGCCGGCTGATAAAACAAGAGCCCATAAAAGAGATGTTAAGGCAGGCGGTTTCCGAGGCAGTAAAGGTGGCAAAAAGAAAAGGCATAAAGCTCATTTATGATGACCCGATACAAAAAGTAGAATCCGTCTGTGTGGCTACAAGCTGCAATATTTGCAGTATGCTGCAGGATATTATGAATAAAAAACCTACCGAAATAGATGCAATAAACGGCGCTATTTCCCGCCATGCCAAAGGCTTAAGCATTAAGACTCCGGTCAATGATATGCTGTATGCTTTGGTAAAAACCATAGAATCCAATTACGACAAACAATGCTGATAATAGGCGAAAGAATAAATAGCTCGCGCAAACCCATAGCCTCTGCGATTGCCGCGAAAGATTCCGGATTTCTTGTCGGAGAAGCCCGCGCCCAGAAAGACAAAGGCGCAGATTTTATAGATGTAAACTGCGCTATTATGCTGGACGGGGAAAGAGAAAGCCTTTTGTGGCTTATGGTTGAGATTCAGAGCGCTGTCGATAATGTCCCTATAAGCATAGACAGCCCTAATCCCGAAATTATAAATGAAGCTATAAAAATACATAAAGGCAAGCCTTTTATCAACTCCGTTACGGCAGAAACAGATAAAATGAGACGCATGCTTGGTATTTTAAATAAAAAAGATGTATTTCTGATAGCGCTGACAGTAAATGATAAGGGCATACCCGCTGATACCGCCGACAGGCTTAAAATAGCGCGCGATATGGTCAACGCCATGACGGCCGCCGGAATGGATAGAGATAATATATACGTGGATCCCCTGGTAAAGCCCATAAGCAGCGAGCCGGAGCAGGCAAAGTATTTTTTAGAAACAGTTAAATCACTGAAAAAAGAGAAAATAAAAACAATAGGAGGCTTAAGCAATGTTTCCTATGGGCTTCCTGCGCGGGAAATTTTAAACACCGCATTTTTATTTTTGGCAAAAGAAGCCGGTATAGATGCCGCCATCATAGATCCTTCTGTCGAGCGTCGGCTATCGATCGTTGACCTTCAATCAGAGGCGTTCGGTTTGGCGAAAAAAGCGCTGTTAGGCGACGATGTATATTGCATGAATTACATTAAGGCGTTCCGCGCAGGTAAGCTAAATGGCTAAAAAAATATTTATAGCAGCCACAAGGCAGAATGACGGCAAGACTACAATATCGCTGGGCCTTATGGCGATGCTGAAAGAAAAATTTAAGCGTATAGGATTTATAAAACCTATAGGGCAGCGCTATCTGGTGGAGCAGGGTTATAATATCGACGAGGACTCCTTTCTGATAGAGGAAATATTCGGTATCAAAGCAAGCCTCAAAGATATGAGCCCTATAGCGATAGAAAAAGATTTTACCCAGAAATATATAAAAAATCCGGATAAAAAACCACTCGAGAAACAAATCATAAATTCATTTGAAAAAATCGCCCAGGACAATGACCTGGTCGTGATAGAAGGCACCGGGCATGCCGGGGTAGGCTCGGTATTCGATTTATGCAATGCTGATGTTGCAAGGCTGCTTGAAGCCAATGTCGTTGTAATATCGGAGGGCGGCCTGGGCCGGCCGATAGATGAAATATTGCTTTCGATGCCGCTTTTTGAAAAGCGCGGCGTAAAAGTAGCCGGTGTAATAATAAATAAGGTAAAGCAGGAAAAATATAATAAAATAAACGATCTTGTTCGGGAAAGCCTGAAGCAGCACAATCTCGACGTATTCGGAGTCCTGCCGTACCTTAAGGTGCTGGATATGCCCACAATGGCGCATATGCAGGATGAATTTAAGGCCAAATTCATAAGCGGATCCAAGGAAAACATAAACAGGGTAATAAGCAATATTATCGTAGTAAGTTCTAACCCGCCGACGTTTTTACGCGGCGCAAAGGACAAAAACCTTTTTGTTTTATCCGGCGACAGAAATGAGGTAATAAAATACCTGCTTAAAGAGGCGAAAAAACGCTCAAGGCCGGAGCAGTTTTTGGGAGGTTTTATTTTTACCTGCGGCATATCGCCGGACCGTTCGATAAAAAAGGCCCTGGAAAAGGCCCAGATACCGTCGATGGTAGCAGAACAGGATACATTCGAAACTGTAGTGAAAATGGACGAGATGATAGTGAAAATACGGCCCGAAGATAAAGAAAAGATAGATATGATAGTAAATCTTGCGAAAGATTATATCGATATAGATAAGATACTGTCCGCTGTCTAACCTTTACCCGCCTTAAAATGAAAAAACACATAATAATTTTTATAGTATCAGCTGTTATTTTTTTCGGCATTGCATTTATGTTTTTTAACAGGA
>JAFGKX010000044.1 GCA_016928375.1 Candidatus Omnitrophota bacterium
GCCGCAGCCGCTGACAACGCTGCCGCTGCAACATCTATTATTGACGGCATATCCATATCCGATAATTACGGAGTAATAAAGGATAAGCACGCAGATGACAAAAGCGATTTAACTGTAATCCTTATACAGGATTTACATTGTAATTATGACGCGCAGATGAGCATATACAAAATATTAAATAACCTGATAAAACAAAATAATATCAATTTTGTGGCGATTGAAGGCTGTGTAGGCAGGCTCGATACAGCGCCTTTTTGCAATTATCCCGATGAGGAGATAAAAGACTTTGTGTCAAAGCAATTTTTAAAATCAGGCGTTATAAATGGCGCAGCTTATGCCCACATAATGAGCAAAGGTTCTTTCGCGTTCCGGGGCGCGGATGACAGAAAGCTTCACAAGGAGAACCTGGACGTGCTGCGCAATTCATTTACGCCTAAATCAGAAAACCAGGCCTTCTGCTATAATATAAGAAGCATCCTGGATGAATTTAAGCAAAAGGTATATAACAGGCGGCTTTTTGACCTTGAAAAACAGCTTAAATTATACACAGAAGACAAAATACCATTTTCGGAATTTTCAGTTTACCTGAACAATCTTATCGATGAATATAAAATAGATAAAACCCCTTACAAAAACTTCAACAACCTCGTAGCCATACTTGCCCTTGAAAAAGAAATAGACTTTACGGCTGTAGATGCGCAAAGGGCAAAATGCGTCGAGACGCTCAGTAAAAGGCTTAAAGCAAAATCTCCAGAACTTAAAAAACTTAATGATACAAGCCTTTCTTTTAAAGAGGCAAAGATATCCTCAGCTGAATTTTATTCATATCTGAAAGATACGGCAGAACAGATAAAAAGAATAGATTTTAATAAGGATTATCCTGAATTAGCAAAGTATATAAATTATATACTTCTATATAATGACATAGACCATATGGCGCTTTTTGATGAAATAAACCAGATTCAGGAAGCGATAAAAGAGAAACTTTTCGCAAGAGACATAGAGCGCAGCATAGACAAGCTTTCCAGAAACATAGAGGTTTTTAAGAGCCTGGCTGAACTTAAGATGACCACCAGGACCCTTGGTTATTACAGAAAACACAGAAGCGAGTTTCTGGCGTCTAATTTTGTAAATTTTATAACGGAAAATGCTCCGAAATATAAAATAAAATATACCCTTGACCCGGCATTCAGGAAAGTGGATGCCCAGCTTCCCCAGCTTGAGAAGTTTTACGCCCTTGCATTAGAAAGAGACAAGGCATTGCTGAATAACACCATAAGCAGTATGGATGAGGCAAAAGTAAAAACATCGGTTTTGGTAGCGGGCGGTTTTCATACAGACGGCATAACCGAGATGTTGAAAGAAAAAGGCATATCCTACCTTATAATTACCCCGAAAATAAATGAACTTGATGAAAAAAATAATCCTTATACGGCGATGGTTATAGGAAAGAGGACGCCGTTTGAGGAATTATTATATAAACAGGCGCTTAAAACAAAACAGGAAAATCCCGAGGCATATGTTTTTCAGACTAAGGCGAAGTACCTTGCCGATGTAAATAAATCAATAAAAGAACAAAACAGAAAATAAGAAAACAAAAAAGGAGTGGAACATGAAAAGCAACAAAGGAATTAAGGTAGTATTAGGAGTAGGGGTAGTCCTTATAATTTGCCTGGCAGTAACCGGGTTTAATTATATGATGAATATAGCCCCGGCGTATAATAGCGTTATTGGTTATCGTCAGGATGTGGATCTTGCGCGCCCGCAATTGGAAGCTTTAGCAGGAAAAAAGCTTCAACCTGCTGAGATAACAACCGGAGAAACTGTTGTTGTCGGAAATCAGTCATTTACGCCTGTAACTGCAGGAAGTGCCCAAACAATTGTTGTTGCAAACCCGACAAGTGATATGACAGGTGAAGATGTGACATTAAAGGATGGTACGCCTGCTCGCGTTGTTGTCGTGCAGGGCGATATCGAGACTGCTATGAAGCAATTGGCAGCGAAAGCTAAAGAAACACTCGAATTTGCCTCACCTGTTTTGTTGGATGCAGAGGTTATGCCAACAGTTAGAAACCAGGCATTAAGTTTAATGCAGGCGTTAGAAGATGACAATATACTTGAAGGCCTGAGAAATATCGATGCTGACAGCATTTTTAAAGTAGGAGTTGGCGACAACTTTCAAGCTGCGGCATTGGCAAAAAATTCCAAAGGAGAAATGGTACCTATTTTAATAACTTATAACCAAGGTAAATCTGATGTTGTAATAGAAGAATTAAATAAAATAGGGATCACCCGGGACATACTTGCTTTTATGGCAATTTTACCTGAACAAGAGCAGCAAAGTATAGCAAACGTATGGATGACAGCAGTTCCTTCGATACAGGAGGTTTACGCAACGCCTGCGGCGCTTACTGTTGCTGCAAATTATGCATTGAATGAATATACAGGTGAATTGCCTCTTGAGGCGAGAAAAGCAATTACTGCCAAGGCGCTGGATATGATTGAAGACTTGCTGTTACAAACCGGCTTGCCAGTTAAAGCGCCCACAGTAGCAGATGACCAGATATATTATCTTGTACAAGACAACAGACAGGGAACATTCAAGAATTGGCCCGATTTTTATGCATATCTTAGAAATGGAGTTGAACTGGCAAGGAACGCTTTCCGTGTCACAGGAAGTAGCATAGAACCAATCACCACCATTGCATTTGATCAGCAAGTAGACTCTAAGAATCCTGTTTTTACCGCAAGAAATATAGCTGCAAGCCAAGCAGAAGCAGAGGGTATGATAGCAAGAAGTGTAGAGCATATTTTAACTGTCGTACCAGCTGGTTTGGCATCCGATGGATTATTAGCGAGAACGAGCAGCTGGAAAAGCTCAACATTGGCAGATACTTTGATTAGAGTGGTTAATGGTAAAGCAGTAGTAGTAAGCACGCAGGAGAATGAAGACATATCTGGCCAAATAGATACTATAACTGCGGTAAATGCTAATTCCGGAGAACTGACTGTGGTACCCGGAGCACAACCCTTTGCTATTTTTAACGTAGGGGTGGACAGGCCTGTTATAATATCTGTTGTTGAGCCTATTGCAGGCGCAGTTCGTATTCCTACCAACTATACAACTCCTGTAGTAAGTATTGGCAGAAATGCACAAACAGGTATACTTGAACTTGTTGGCATTGCAGCGGAACAAACAACAAGGCTTGAGGTAGTGCAGTTAGCAGCAGTCCCAACAATTACAAAACAATCTGAACAGGCTGGATTTAAAGTTGAACTTGATACAGCAATACAAGGTGTGAATGGGCCCAGCCTAGAACAATTAAGTACAATAAGTAATCTCTCAATAAAAGCGGCATTAGGTGCATACTCCTTAGAACAAGTTGCGCCTGATTTAGTAATGGGATTGGTTGCCGAGCAACCAACAAGAGAAAGCCTTTCTTTTGCGGAGCCTATTCAAGCAGCCCATGCAGGTGCTGCACAGCCAGCCCAGTTATTCAGCAGTATTCTTGAGCCTATATTGTCTATGCGCAGTGATGCTAAAGTAGCTGAATATATTGCGGCAATTGAAAAAGCTCGTGATGCATTAATAGTAGCAAACTTAGGTGCGCAAGGTCTTGAGGAAGATGAAGCTGTGCAGAGGATAAAACCTGCTATGGCAGCTTTAGATCAAGCCAAAGAAGCCATTCAACAGGTTACTACTGTTGAGCCTGTTGTTAAGGCGCAATTAGCGCAGGCTATAGATATGTTTAATGAAGTTATAAGGCAAAAAGCAGGTTTAGCTATAGATGCTCAGGTACGCGCCAAAATCACTTCATTGGTAAAGCAAGCAGCTCAAAACCAGGTTTTAGTGCTTGATGATGAAGGCGACTTTGCGCAAGCCTTTGCAGGATATAAAACAGGCCAGCCTCTTAATGCGCAATTAAGCGAACGTTTAGGTGGTATGCAAGTTGTGCCTGTAAGTCAGGTAACATCAGAAAATATTACAGGAAAGCACGTTGTTGTATTGACAAACAGAGCTGCTTCAGAAGTTACATCAGCGCATGCCAACTTACTTAAAACAAATACCACTACCTTGCTTAGTGATACCAAATTCTTCAATGTGCAGGGGCAGATGACAGATGTGATAGAATGGGCAAGGGCAGCAAAACTGTGCTCATCTTATACTCAGCTAGGGGATGACAGCGCAGAAGCAGCTTTAATGGCAATGCTTAAAAAATTAACCAACGGCCAATGCATTTTGACGCCTGACCAGCTTAGAAGCCAGGCAGAATGGGTAATCGGGATTATACCTCAGCCTATAAGTGTGGATGTGCCGGGCGTTACAGAAGATAGACAACAGCTACAGGCTATCGTAGACATCAACGTTTAATCAATATTACAATATTAGAAGACCCACCATAAAAAGGGGCGCGATTCGCGCCCCTTTTTATTTTCCCCGTTCTACAGACGCTTGCCAAGCTAATCGGGAAGCTGTCTTAGTTTTGTTCGGGAAACTGTCCTAGAGGCTGATTTCATCTAATAGGCCAACAGATATCTCTAGCATATTTCTTTCTCTATAGCTACTCCATAAATATGCGCAAGGGCTTTTGACTATGTTAGCCCTTATAGGATTAAGCTCAACATAGTTTATGCAGTCAATTAAATATTTATCCTGGACGATGACCATGCTTTTAAATCTACCCTGCCAAAGGTGCCCGACCCTATTGTAAGTTTTATTGAAATATCCGGCATAAGCCCTGTTTAAACCATGCATGAACTTAGCTAAATTTTTTGGTTCCTCCGCTAACCCTATTATATGCACGTGATTGGGCATTAGGCAATATCCATACATTTTGAACTTGTATTTTCTTTTGTATTTTTTTAGCATGCCTAAATACCTGTTTAAATCCTCATTGTTTGTAAATACCCTTTGCTTGTTATTCCCCCTTACCATAAGGTGATAACAAGCGCCCTCAATTAGCAACCTTGGACCATCTGGCATAATACCCCTCCTTTATTTATATGCATACACTCCGCATTAAGATTCAATCCTAAATGTGTTCATATAATAAGACGAATGGCGAGGCAAAATTATTGCAAAAAAATAAAAAAATATGCAAAAGTACACTTTCCCGATTGGAATCAAGACAGCTTCCCGATTGGCTTGGCAAGCGTCTGTGAGGGTGGTATAATGGGAATATGAAGAGAGTGGTGCTTACTTTTGATGATGGCCCGAATCCGCCGTATACATCGAAAATCTTAGATGTCCTTAAAAAATATAAGATTAAAGCTGTATTTTTTTTATTAGGCCGCAACGTTAAACTTCATCCAAAAACCGCAAAAAGAATAAAATCCGAAGGCCATGTAATAGGCAACCACTCTTTTTCCCACAAAGACTTACGGAAAATAAGCCCGAATAAAGTAAAAGAAGAGATTGCGGCTGCTGAAAAGATATTCAGGAAAACCTTAGGTGTTCGCCCGCGGTTTTTCAGACCGCCGTATGGGCTTTATAATAATAAGGTAAAAGGCATTATTGAAGATATGGGATATAAAATGGTCAATTGGAACATATGCCCTGAAGACTGGAAAAGCCCCAAGGCTAAAATAATAGCAGCCAGGGTGCTTAAACAAGCAGGTATAAAGCAAAAAGGCATAATACTTTTGCATGACGGTTCCAACATACGCCAGGGGAGGTCAAGAAAACAAACTGTGCTGGCGCTTGATCTCATTATAAAAAAGCTGTCCGCCAAGGGCGGATCCCTGCCTGGCCGGCAGGCAGGCGCCTCTGGCGGAAAAAATAAAAAATTTGTGTTTGACACGGATATTTAGTTTTGCTACTCTATATTAAGAGACAAAACCAAAAGGAGGTGGGTCTATGAACTGGGACATCGTTATAATGGATTCAGTTCGGGCAATGCTTACCCGCGTAGGGGCATTTATCCCGCGCCTTATAGGCGTATTATTGATTCTTTTAATAGGCTGGGGATTGGCCAAATTAATAGAATTGGTAATAGTAAGGCTTTTTAAGCTTGTGAAGCTGGATACCCTGTCGGAAAGATCGGGAGCTGCCAATTTTCTGTCAAAGGGTGGTATAAAGCACACCCTCTCCGAGTTATTGGGTGTACTTGTATATTGGATTATAATGCTTATAGTGATTATAACCGCCTTAAACGCATTGCAATGGACAGTAGCAGCAGAATTATTAGATAAGGTTGTGGCCTATATACCAAATGTAATGGCATCGATTATTATATTGGTCATAGGTATGGCTTTATCCTCAGCCCTTGCTGCTGCAGTGCGCACAGCCGCAAGTAATGCCGGAGTAGAACAATCGCGCCTTCTGGCAAATTTAACGCAGACCGTGATTATTGTATTTGTCATAGCGATTGCGCTTGAGCAGCTAAATGTCGGCAAGATAATCGTAGCAAGCCTCGTTCAGATAATTCTTGCTGCAGCAGGCTTAGGTATGGCGCTTGCATTCGGGCTTGGCTGTAAAGATATGGCTGCGAAATATATGAACGAATTGATAAATAAGTTAAAAGGTAAATAGGAAGCAAGGAATAATAGCGTCATTGCGGGCGAACGAAGTGAGCGAAGCAATCCCTATTGTTGAGATTGCTTCGTCGCTATCGCTCCTCGCAATGACGTTTTTTTATCATGAAAATAGGAATAATAGGGCTGCCATTAAGCGGAAAATCCACGGTTTTTAACGCGTTGACAGGTCTTTCCGCCGAGGTAAAGGAATTTTCTTCTGCCGGTAAAATAAAACCCAATCTGGGTGTCGTGAAAATACCGGACGTGAGATTGGAAAAGCTGGCAAAGGCATTCAGTGCGAAAAAAACCACCCCGGCCACAATAGATTTTGTCGATATGGCCGGTATATCCAAAGATGCCAAAGCGGAAGACATGGACCTTACCCCATTAAGAGACACGGACGCACTTTTGTGCGTTGTAAGGTTTTTCGAAAACCCAAGCGTGCCGCATCCGTATAACAGCGTCGACGGGGTAAGAGATTTTAAGATGATAGATACGGAGATTATCCTGATTGATTTAAACATCATTGAGACAAGGATACAAAGAATAGAAGCGGAGCTTAAGCGGGGAAAAAAAGAAAACGAAAAAGAACTCATTATACTTAAAAAATGCCAGGAAGCGCTTTTAAAAGAAAAGCCGTTAAGGGATATAAGTTTTGATGCCAATGAAGAAGCGGCGTTACGCGGCTTTCAGTTTCTAAGCAAAAAACCGCTACTTGCTGTGGCTAATATAGATGAGTCGCATATAAAATCTCCGCCCGCTGGTTTTATATCATTTTGCGCCAAGCTTGAGGCGGAGATAGCGCAGCTTGACGACGAAGAACTTAAAAATTCTTTTATGCAGGAACTCGGCATAAAAGAAACCGCGAGAGATAAATTTATACTGGCGTGTTTTTCCATGCTTAACCTTATTGTCTTTTATACGGCGACAGGCCCGCAGGAGGCAAGGGCGTGGCTTATCGAAAAAGGCGCTACTGCTTATGATGCCGCAGGTAAAGTGCATTCAGATATACAAAGGGGCTTTATAAGGGCAGAGGTAGCTAATTTTAAAGCGCTAGAGGAATGCGGCTTTGATATGAATAAAGCAAAATCAAAAGCCATGCTTAAGCTGGAAGGCAAAGACTACATAGTAGCTGACGGCGACGATATTTATTTTAGATTTAGCGTATAAAATTGTGACAGCCACCTATTTTTCGATATGCAAA
>JAFGKX010000045.1 GCA_016928375.1 Candidatus Omnitrophota bacterium
AAAAATTACATCTAAAGAATTCCGCCAGATAATGGGCCCTAAAATTTTAAGCAGCACAAACTTTACAGTCGAAGTTAAGGGTAGTGCGGCATATTTTACAGGATATGGATGGGGCCACGGTGTTGGTTTTTGCCAGTGGGGCGCGTTTTCAATGGCTAAGAAGGGATATGATTATAAGCAGATACTGGAATATTATTATCCTGGCTCGGAAGTCGTTACTTTAAAATGAAATTATCGGATTTTGATTATAAATTACCCAAAGAATTAATAGCGCAATACCCGCTTAAAGACAGGTGCGCTTCGCGCATGCTTGTTTTGAATAAATCAAACGGGATTATCGAGCACAGGCATTTTTATGATCTGCCTAAATACCTGGACAAAGGCGACGCAGTTGTCTTGAATGACACGAAAGTTTTCAAAGCCAGGTTAGTAGGAAAAAGAAAAGGTTTTCCGGGCAAGATAGAACTGCTCATTTTAAAAGAAACCGAAAAAGGGATTTTTGAATGCCTGGCTAAGCCCTCCAAGAGG
This sequence comes from Candidatus Omnitrophota bacterium, assembly GCA_016928375.1. GTDB lineage: Bacteria > Omnitrophota > Gorgyraeia > JABMRG01 > JAFGKX01 > JAFGKX01. Next base: position 529 of record JAFGKX010000045.1, read on the forward strand.
TTTAAGTCAGGCACAGGGCTTGAATTTGGCGATGGGCTTGAAGCAGAAGTTGTAGCAGTAAAAGACGAAACCCGACTGGTTAAATTCAATACTCAGGGTAATATGTATGCGATTTTTGAAAAAATAGGCCAAATGCCCCTTCCGCCTTATATAAAGAGACCGACGGGAACAGAGGATGACCTTACCTACCAGACTGTTTACGCCAAAAAGCCAGGGGCAGTTGCAGCGCCTACAGCAGGGCTTCATTTTACGGATTCTTTATTAAATAAGCTTAAAGAATCGGATGTTAATATAAATTATATAACGCTGCATGTAGGATATGGTACTTTTAGGCCGATAGATTGCGAAAATATCAAAGAGCATAAAATGCATTCCGAATATTACGAGATTTCCGATGATGCAGCGCGCGCAATAAACAATGCCAAGGCAAGCGGCGCAAAAATTCTTTCAGTAGGCACAACCGCCTGTCGTGCTTTAGAAAGCGCCGCACAATCGACAATCGATCATCGACTATCGGCTATAAAAGACGAAACAGATATTTTTATATATTCGGGTTATAATTTCAAAATAACTGATATGCTGCTTACTAATTTCCACCTTCCTAAAACAACTCTGTTTATGCTGGTATGCGCATTTGCGGGATATGATAATGCTATGAGGGCATATCGCGAGGCAGTTGAGCAAAAATACAGGTTTTATAGCTATGGAGATTGCATGCTATGTTTGAGTTAGTGAAAAAAGATAAAGATACTAAGGCAAGGGTAGGCAGGATAAAAACCGCTCATGGTGAAATCAATACGCCTAATTTTGCGCCTGTAGGTACAGGAGGCGCCGTAAAAACACTTTCATCATCGGAGTTAACCCAGGCAGGCGTTGAGTTTATCCTTTCGAACACATATCATCTTTATTTAAAACCGAAAGAGAAAATTATAACCCAGGCGGGCGGGTTATATAATTTCATGAACTGGCAAAGGCCCATCATAACGGACAGCGGAGGCTATCAGATATTTTCTCTTTCTGCTTTAAGAAAAATAAAATCAGACGGCGTTGAATTTCAGTCGCATTTAGACGGCTCCAGGCATTTTCTTACGCCGGAATCCATAGTGGGATTTCAGCAGGTACTCGGAAGCGATATAATGATGGTTCTGGATGAATGCGTTCATTATCCTGCGACAAGAGATTACACGGAGCAGTCTTTGAAGTTGACAACCGACTGGGCGAAGCGCAGTAAAAATTTTTTCAAATCTCATCCTTCTTCCTTAGGCCCGCAATCTATTTTTGGGATCGTTCAGGGCGGTACATATCCGGATTTAAGAAGACAATCCGCACAGCAGCTTATTGACATAGGGTTTGACGGTTATGCCATAGGCGGCTTAAGCGTGGGAGAACCCCGGGATATTATGCATGAAATGTTAAACGTTACCGCCCCTATACTGCCTGAAGATAAAGCGCGTTATCTTATGGGAGTAGGTACGCCCGAGGACATATTCGAAGCAGTGGAAAACGGTATAGATATATTTGACTGTGTTATACCAACAAGAAACGGCCGTAACGGCACTGCATTTACAAATAAAGGTAAATTAACCATAAGAAATGCCGAGTATGCGCATGATTTTAAACCTGTTGATTCGCATTGCAGCTGTCCATGCTGCAAAAAATATACCAGAGCATACTTAAGGCATCTTTTTAACATAGAAGAGATGCTTGGGCTTCGGTTATTATCGTTGCATAATATTTATTTTTATGTTACACTAATGGGCAATATCCGCCGGGCAATTTTAAATAATGAATTCTTAAAATACAAAAAGGAGGTATGTTCATGTTACAAGGTATAGCATACGCGATGGGACAGGCACAACAGGCACAGGGCGCACCAAACCAATCGCCTCTTATGGGGCTGCCGTTTGTATATATAGCTATATTTGCTATATTTTATTTTTTACTTATAAGGCCGCAGCATAAAAAACAAAAAGAACATCAGAATATGGTAAGCAGCCTGAAGAAAAACGACGATATAATTACTACGGGCGGAATACACGGCACTATTGTAAATGTTAAGGATAATACGTTTACCGTAAGGGTAGATGATGATGTAAAAATAGAAGTATCAAAATCAGCAGTTGCGGCATTAAAAAAGAAATCACAAGGAGAATGATCGATGCAGAAAAATCTTAAGTGGAAAATCTCATTAATAATCACAATCGTAATATTGTCATTATGGAGCTTGTACCCTCCGTTTGCAATAAAAGACAAAGCGGGCAAGGTGGCCCGTGAAGGAAGAATAAACCTGGGGCTTGACCTGCAGGGCGGCATGCATCTTGTGTTAAAAGTCGATACCTCAAAACTCTCGGAAAAAGATGCAAAAGAAGCGCCGGATATGGCGCTTGAGATTATCAGAAACCGTATAGACCAGTTAGGGGTAAAAGAAGTGGCCATTCAAAGGCAGGGCATAGATGAGATAGTGGTGCAGCTGCCGGGTATAACTGAAAGGGACAGGGCTATAGAGCTAATAGGCCAGACCGCGATGCTGGAATTTAAACTGGTATCTGCCGATCCGGATAAATTAAAAAGCGCGCTTGAAGGCAATATACCCGAAAGTTATGAATTAAAGCAGGATGAGGACGGGGAATCCGTGCTTCTTGAGAAAAAAGCAGATGTTACCGGCGCCGATCTAAAAAGCGCCATTGTCAAGTTTCAGCAGACGCAGTTCAACCAGCCTATAGTCGCAATAGCATTTCATAAAGAAGGCGCCAAGAAATTCGCAGCGCTTACAAGGGATAACGTGGGAAGGCGCCTGGCAATAGTTCTTGATGGTGTCGTGAAATCCGCTCCAAACATTAGAGAAGAGATACCTTCCGGCGAGGCAGTAATCGAAGGCAGGTTTACTCCGGAGCAGGCGAATGACCTGGCTATAATATTGCGCGCAGGCACACTGCCGGCCCCGGTATACGTGGAAGAAGAAAGGACCGTAGGCCCGTCGCTGGGGCGCGATTCAGTAAGAGCGGGATTAAGCGCTATCGGGATAGGCTTCGCGCTGGTTATACTATTTATGATCTTATATTACGGCCTTTCAGGCATAATAGCGGATACCGCGCTTTTGCTAAATCTTCTGATTATCGGCGCTGTAATGGGATATTTTCATTTTACGCTGACTTTACCCGGTATCGCAGGCCTTATACTTACCGTCGGTATGGCAGTGGATGCTAATGTTCTTATAAATGAAAGAATAAGAGAAGAGCTGAAAACCGGCAAAACATTACGCAGCGCTATTTCGTTTGGTTATTCCAGGGCTTTTAGCGCTATTCTGGATTCAAACCTTACGACTATTATAGCCGCAATAATGCTGTTTCAATTCGGAACAGGCCCTATACGCGGATTTGCCGTTACTTTGACAATAGGTATTCTTGCCAGTATGTTTACCGGTATATTTGTCACCAGGGTTATATTCGATTTATTAAGCCTTTCTCCGAAATTCACAAAGTTATCTACGTTCAGTATATTTAAAAATACCAAAATAGATTTTGTCGGAAAAAGAAAAATATGTTATATTTTATCGGCTGTTATCCTGATTATCGGAACGTTTATCTTTATGTACAGAGGCGAGAAAAACTATGGAGTGGATTTTACAGGAGGAACTTTACAGGAGTTTAAATTTCAAAAACCGATAACCACCGCTGCAATAAGAAACAGCCTGGCTAAAATAGGGCTTGGCAATGCCTCTATACAGCAATTGGCGGGTAATCAGCAGGTCATAATACGCACATACAGCGATACTTATGATAAGGTAAAGCAGGTATTTGCGCAAGACATATCGGGTAATCCTGCCGATACCCTCAGGATAGAAAAAGTAGGGCCTTCAGTCGGCGCGCTTTTAAGAAAAAATGCAGCCAAGGCGCTGCTTTTCGGAATAGGCGGCATACTTATTTACATAGCATTTCGTTTCAAGAGCTTCAGCTATGGCATAGCCGGCGTAATTGCGCTTTTTCACGACGTGCTTATATCTATGGGGGCAATGTCTATCGCAGGAAAGGAATTCGATCTGACTATTGTTGCCGCGCTTTTAACGATAGCAGGTTATTCAATAAACGATACAGTGGTTATATATGACAGGATACGCGAGAACATGCGGCTTCTCAGAAAAATGAGTTTTGCCGAGCTTATCAATGTCAGTATAAACGAAACCTTTTCAAGGACTGTGCTGACAACACTTACCACGCTGCTTACGGTGCTGGCGTTATTTTTCTTCGGAGGAGAGGTTCTGCATAATTTTGCGTTCTGCCTGCTGGTTGGTTTTGTATCCGGTATTTATTCAACCATATACATCGCAAGCCCTCTTCTGATATTATGGCATAGAAAAAGAAAGTAACTTTGCGCAATGGTAGAAAATAGGTTCAGAAAAATAAGGAATGTTCTTTTAATAGTCCTTGTGCTGAACTGGCTTGTCGCCGCAGCAAAAGTGATATATGGGTATCTGACTAACTGCAATTCTATGGCAGCGGACGGGTTTCACTCCTTTGCCGACGGAACATCAAACATAATAGGACTGGTCGGAATCTCATTCGCCTCTCATCCCGCGGATAAAGATCATCCCTATGGGCATAAAAAATATGAGACTTTTACATCGCTTACCATAGCGATGCTGCTTTTTATAGTCTCATTTAATTTGTTCAAATCCGCTATCTTCCGTTTTTCGAATCCGGTTACGCCGGAAGTAAACCTCATAAGCTTTTGTGTTATGCTGCTTACGCTCGCGGTAAATATCTACGTGCTTTACTATGAAAGAAAAAAATCCAAGCTGTTGGGCAGCGACATATTATTCGCGGATTCGGAACACACCAGAAGCGATATCCTGGTATCTGTATCGGTGATATTCACGCTGTTTGCGATAAAGGCAGGTTTTCATATGGTGGATGTTTTGGCGACTTTCGGCATATCTTTTTTGATTGCCAAAGCAGCCGTAAATATACTGCGCGAGTCATCGGGAGTTTTATGCGATAAATCCGTTGTTGTATCGGACAAAATAAGAGAAATCGTAATGAGGACAGAAGGCGTGGAAGATTGCCACCAGATACGCACGCGAGGCCGGACGGATGATGTGCATGTAGACCTGCATATATTGGTTAAAAAATCCCTGCATGTAGATAAGGCACATCGTATTGCCGAAACAATAGAAGAAAACATTAAGGCAAAAATGCCAGGCGTTACGGATGTTATAGTGCATATTGAGCCGGACATGGCAACCGAGAGATTGGAAGGCAGATAGCATGGTAAAAAAATGGATTGTAAAAAAATCCGATGCCCAGAGGCAGAAAATTTTATCCGAAGAGCTTTCCGTGCTCCCTGTTACTGCGCAGGTATTGCTAAACAGGGGCATAGATACGATAGAGGCAGCTTATGCTTTTCTTAAATCCGGGATTTTGAATCTGCATGATCCCTTTTTAATGAAGGGAATGGATAAGGCGGTATCCCGCGTCAAAAAAGCCATAGAAAAAAAAGAAGAGATAATGATACATGGAGATTACGATGTTGACGGTATCTGTGCGACAGCGCTGCTTAAAATTGTTTTAACCCGTATCGGCGCAAAGGTTAGCCATTACATACCAAACAGAGTAGCCGATGGCTATGGAATAAACAATAACGCGATTAAGCTTAGCATAGAGAAACATATAAAATTATTCATAAGTGTAGACTGCGGCATAACGGCCGTAAAACAGGTTGATGCGCTTAATAAAGAGGGCATAGATGTTATTATCACCGATCACCATCAGCTAGGGGAAGAACTGCCGCGCGCTTTCAGCATATTAAATCCATTGCAGAAAGACTGCGCTTATCCTTATAAGGATTTAAGCGGCGTCGGCGTAGCATTTAAATTTGCAGCTGCTTTATGCGGCGTTGATTCGGATAATATTTATGAGCACCTTGATCTGGCATGTATGGGCACGATATCGGATGTTGTCCCGCTTACCGGAGAAAACAGGATACTGGTAAAGGCCGGGCTTGAACAATTACGAAACAGCAAAAAGAAAGGCATACAAGCGCTGATATCGGTAGCCGGATTAAAAGGCAAAGATGTAACTTCTCATCATGTAGGATATATTTTGGGCCCGCGCATAAATGCAGCCGGAAGGCTTAAATCCGCAGACCCGGCGTTGGAACTTTTACTTACACAGAATCAGTCAACTGCTCAGGAATTGGCAATGACCCTGGATACGGAAAATTATAACCGCCAGCGCTTGGAACAGAAAACCTTATCCGAGGCCCTTGCTAAGGTAGAGAGAGAAATGGATTTTACGCGCGACAGGGTAATAGTGCTTGAGGACTCAAACTGGCATTCCGGCGTTGCGGGCATAGTGGCATCAAGGCTCGTGGACAGGTTTAACCGCCCTGCGGTAGTGATAACAGCCAAAGATGATATTGCGAAAGGTTCCGGCCGCTCAATAAAAAATTTCCATCTGGTAAAGGCCTTCGGTGAGTGCAGCCATCTGCTGGACAATTTCGGCGGGCATTGCTACGCGGCAGGCCTGACTTTGAATAAATCGCGCCTGGAAGATTTTAAGAAATTGATAAATCAGGTCGCGCATAATTCCATAACGCAGGAAGACCTTATCCCTGTGGTGAATATAGATATAGAACTGGGCTTTGGGTCTTTTTCAGACAGGTTGTTTGAAGAAATGGATATGCTTTCGCCGTTCGGCGCAGGAAATCCTCAGCCGGTTTTTATGACAAAAGGCCTTAAGGCAAAAAGCCAGCCGCAGGTAGTCGGAAGAGATACATTGAAATTGTGGCTTACTGACGGTAAAAAAACTTGCGAGGCAATAGGTTACAGAATGGCGGATGCCGTGGATTTAAATATTGCTGATGCGAATATCGATATAGTTTACGCCTGCAGCCTGCATGACCGGCGCGGAATCAAATCTATCCAGATGCAGCTTAAAGATATTAAAATGTCGGAAGAATTAGCCCCGGGTTATCCGGTCTGACTTTATGCACTTAGTGCATACAACGATATTTTTAGTAGTTTTTCCGATACGCACTCTTACCTTTTTAAGATTAGGCAGAAATCTTCGTTTGGTCGAGCGGACGATCTTTTTTCCTACCCCACCGAGCCTTTTAGCCATACCGCGGCGCACTATACTCATACCCGAAGACGGCCCTTTACCGCAGATTGAACAAAACTTTGACATTTCTTACTCCCTGCCTGCCGTAAGGTCAGGCATTTTTTGATTTATTATTTGGTTTTGAGTGTGTTATAATAGCACAGCGTTTAAATAAAAGCAAGTACAAAAATGGATCCCGCACCTTTTTAGCATTCAAACGAATACTAAAAAGGTGCAAGATATGAGTGAATAACCAAAAGGTGCGGGATGGACATTGAAAAAACAGAGACAAGATACATAAAAAGTGTCGGTCCGCAGAGACAGGATATGCTTAAACGTTTAAGCCTGTCCACTGTGGCAGATTGCCTTTATCATGTACCCCGCCGCTATGAAGACAGAAGCAGCATAAAACCAATTGCGCAGCTTTTACTGGATATTCCCCAGACAGTTTCAGGCGAGATTACATCGACGAGCATTTTTACCACAAAAAGTAAACAAAGAATATTTCAGATAGCTGTAAATGATACGACTGCCACTATATACGCTATGTGGTTTAATCAGCCGTATATGAAACAATATTTCAATAAAGGCGATAAAGTGATAATGTACGGCAAAATCCAAAAACGCACC
>JAFGKX010000046.1 GCA_016928375.1 Candidatus Omnitrophota bacterium
AGAAAAAGAACTACTGCTAGTTTAAAAACCAAAAAGAGGACATTTTAATTTTGTTAAAAAGAGGACATTTTAATTTTGGCTTGACATGGGTTAATTTTTCCCTTGCAGTAGAATTATTCTATGTTATAATAATGCCTTTAAAAATAACAAATCCCACATCATAAGCAGGAGGTTGAATATGGCAGTGAAGGTTGGAATAAACGGTTTTGGCAGAATAGGCAGGCTTGTTGCCCGTGCGATACTTGAAAGAAAAGACAAGAGCATCGAATTAATCGCGGTAAACGATATTACTGATGCAAAATCAAACGCTCATCTTTTGAAATACGATTCCGTGCACGGACGTTTTCCGGGTGAAGTTGCGGTATCCGGAGAAGACGCAATCTCCGTTGACGGGAAAATCATCAAAGTGCTTGCAAAAAGAGACCCTGCGGAACTTCCCTGGAAAGACTTAGGAGTTGAAGTTGTAGTTGAATCTACTGGCTTATTTACCATAAAAAAAGACGGAATAAATAAAAAAGGTAAGGAAGTCAGAGGCGCCGAAAACCACATAACCAAAGGCGGCGCCAAAAAAGTAATCATCTCCGCTCCTGCGCAAGGCGAAGATATTACCATAGTTTTAGGCGTAAACGAGGAAAAATACGACCCGAAAAATCACCATGTAATTTCCAATGCCTCATGCACCACTAACTGCCTGGCGCCTGTAGCTAAGGTCATAAACGATAACTTCGGAATTGAAAAAGGCCTTATGACCACCATACACGCCTACACCAATGATCAGAGAATACAGGATATGGCTCATTCCGATATGCGCCGCGCAAGAGCAGCCGCGTTATCCATGATACCGACATCTACGGGAGCTGCCAAGGCGATTTCCCTGGTTATACCTGAATTAAAAGGCAAGCTCGATGGTTTCGCGATACGCGTTCCCACGCCGAATGTATCCGTGGTTGATTTAACCTGCGCTATTTCCAAAAAGGTTAGCGTAGAGGATATAAACGCAGCCCTGAAAAAAGCATCAGAGGCAAAGATGAAAGGCATACTCGGTTTTACCATGGATCCTGTGGTATCCGTTGACTTTAACCACTGTTCTTTGAGTTCGATCGTAGACGGACAGAGCACCAAAGTAATACAGGACAACTTAATCAAAGTCTTGTCCTGGTATGACAACGAATGGGGATATTCCAACAGGGTAGTAGACCTTGTTAAATACATATCCTCGGGAAAATAATTGATGCCCGGATTTACAAAAAAGTTAACGCTTTTATTTGTAATAAGCATCGTTGTTGTTGCTCTTAGTTATCAGTTTTTGCTCAAGCCGCAATATGCTGTGCCTATACTGATGTACCACAACATAGAAAACGGTGAAAACGAATCGCTTTACGTAGGTAAGCGTAATTTTTCTCAGCAGATGGCTTATATAAAAAAATACGGCTATAACGTAATAAGCCTGGATGAGCTGGTAGCGGGCATAAAAAATAAAAGAAACTTTAAGCATAATACGCTTGTAATAACATTCGATGACGGTTATCTGGGCAATTACACAAACGCCTATCCGATTTTAAAAAGTTACGATTTTCCAGCAACTATTTTCCTGATATCGAATTACATTGGCAAAGACAAAGAATTCCTGAAATGGCCCCATATACAGGAAATGCTTAAAAACAGCAAAATAACTTTCGGCGGCCATACAAGAAATAACATTTACCTGCCCGATGCGAAGGATAAAGGCATACTGGAAAACGAAATATCCGGATGCAGGAAAGATATACAGGCCAGGCTTAATACCCGCGTAGATTATTTTTGCTATCCTGCGGGCGGTTTTTCAAAAGATATAAAGAAAATAGCGGAGCAATCGGGATATAAAGGCGCCTGCACTACTAACCGCGGTTTTAACGAATCAGGCATCGATGTGTATGCGCTGCGCAGAATAAAAATAAAAGATTCAGATTTCGGCAAAAATCCCCTGAGTTTCTGGTTTAAGCTGTCGGGTTACTATAATTTATTCAGAAAAGCGAAAAATCCGTATTAAATTAGGAAATAAGGGCCGGGGAGAGCAGGAAACAGGAGATCAGACAATGCAGAAAAAAAGTATAACAGACATAAACCTTAAAGGCAAAAGAGTCCTGGTAAGGGTTGATTTTAATGTCCCTTTGGATGATAAACGGAACATAACCGATGATATACGCATAAAGGCGTCATTACCGACTATCGAATATATAATAAAAAACTCCGGCAAGGCTATATTAATGAGTCATTTGGGCAGGCCTGAAGGAAAAATTGTCGATACTATGCGGCTGACACCCATAGCGAAACGCCTTGAACAATTATTAAAAAAACCCGTTAAAAAATTAAATGACTGTATCGGCCCCGAAGTGGAAAAAGCAGTAAATGACGCGAAAGACGGCGATGTAATTCTTCTGGAAAATTTAAGATTTTATAAGGAAGAAGAAAAAAACAATCCTGAATTTGCCAAAAAACTGGCATCCCTAGGGGATGTATTCGTAAATGATGCATTTGGCACCTGCCACAGGGCGCATGCCTCAACCGAGGGGGTAACGCATTATCTTGAGTCGGTATCCGGTTTTCTGGTGCAGAAGGAAATAGAATATTTCGAAAAAATACTAAGTTTTCCCGAAAGGCCATTCGTCGCTATATTAGGCGGAGCAAAAGTATCGGATAAGATACCGGTAATAGAAAATATGCTCAACAAAGTAAACGTTGTGTTGATAGGCGGGGCAATGGCGTATACATTTTTGAAACAGACAAACGCGCAGATAGGTTCTTCCAGATACGAGAAGGATATGGCCGGAACAGCTGATAATATATTAAGGAAAGCAAAAGAAAAAAATGTGGAGATACTGCTTCCTGTTGACCATATAGTATGCGATGATATAAATAATCCAAAGACAATAAACATAACCGCAGGCATAAACATCCCTGATGGATTTTTAGGAGTAGATATAGGCCCCAAGACAATAAAGCTATTTGCCTCGAAAATAAAAACTGCAAAGACTATTGTGTGGAACGGGCCCATGGGGATATTCGAGAAAGATAAATTCGCAAACGGCACAAAAGAAGTTGCTTTAGCGATAGCTGCCTCAGGCGCAACCTCCGTAATAGGCGGAGGCGACAGCGCTGCTGCGGTAAGCAAATTTAATCTGGATGATAAAATGTCGCACATATCCACCGGCGGCGGCGCATCCCTGGAATACCTGGAAGGGAAGGTTCTGCCCGGAGTAGCGGCATTGACGGATAAGTAACGAAAGGAAAAAATGCGTAAACCATTTATAGCAGGCAATTGGAAAATGTATAAGACCATTAAAGAGGCCATAGAGCTCGTTAACGGCCTTAAACGTGCCTTAAGCGATATCGAAAATATTGACGTAGCAGTATGTCCGCCGTTTACCGCTTTATCCGACGTAAGGGAATTACTGATAGATTCCGATATTAAATTAGGCGCGCAGAATTTATACTGGGAAAAAGAAGGCGCTTATACCGGAGAGGTGTCTGCGTCCATGCTTAAAGATGCCGGATGCAGCCATGTAATTATAGGGCATTCTGAAAGGCGGCAGTATTTCGGAGAGACAAACGAAGGCGTGAATAAAAAAATAAAAGCAGCTTTATTCGCAGGGCTTACGCCGATTGTGTGCGTTGGAGAAAAACTGCAAGAGAGAGAAAAAGGCGAAACCTTTGATGTGGTAAAAAATCATGTTGCAGGGGCTCTTGCTGGACTTTCGGTAGAGGATGTGTTAAAATTAGTAATTGCGTATGAGCCTGTGTGGGCAATTGGCACAGGCAAGACCGCGTTGCCTGCGCAGGCGCAGGAAGTTCACGCTTATATACGCGGCCTTTTACAGAAGATGTACGGCGAGGAAACAGCGCAATCAATAATAATACAATACGGCGGAAGCGTTAAACCCGAAAACATAAAAGAGTTGATGGCCAAAGCCGATATAGACGGCGCGCTGGTCGGCGGGGCAAGCTTGAAACTGGATTCTTTCGTAAACATTATAAGAGGGATATAAACATGTATATTTTTATTTTGGTCATACATATCATAGCAAGCCTTATTCTAGTAGCGGTTATTTTGCTTCAGGCTGGAAAAGGCGGGGGGCTTGCAGAAACATTTGGCGGAGGTTCGGCCAGTTCAACCATATTCGGGCAGAAGGCATCCGTATTTTTAACACGCGCTACAACAACAAGCGCGATATTGTTCTTATGCACTTCGCTGTCTCTGGCGGTGATATCAAGCAGAAGGAATATATCTTTGATGGAGAATGTAAAACTTGCGCTTCCTGCTAAAACTTCCGGGCCGGTAAAAACCGTAAAGCAGGTAAAAATAGACCCGAAGACCGGAAAAGAAGAAGTTATCTCCGAGAAGGTAGTTCCTTTAACAGAGGAGCCCGCAAAAAAGCCGATAAGCGCCCAGCAATAAATATGCCTGCTACAGCAAAATTAAAAAAATATAAGCTGCCAATTTTTTTGGCAGCTTTTTTATTTTTTGCGTTTGCCTGCGGCTGCCTTGCCGAAGGCAGATACGGCGGCACTATTATAGTGGCTTCAATAGGGGATGCGCGTACTCTTATACCTATCCTTGCTACCGATTCTGCTTCAGCCGAGATATGCTCCCTTGTTTATAACGGCCTTGTAAAATACGACAAAAACATAAATCTTACAGGGGGTCTGGCAGAGAGCTGGGAAATACTCGATGATGGATTAAAAATAGTATTTCATTTAAGGAAAACCGTTAAATGGCACGACGGCGTTCCTTTTACGGCAAAAGATGTGGAATTTACTTATAAAAAATTAATAGATCCAAAAGTAAAAACCGCTTACGGCGGGGATTTTGAAAAAATAAAAGAGCTGAAAATCATAGACGATTATACGATAGCGGTTATTTATAAAGAGCCGCATAGTCCTGCTATTTCGTCCTGGGGCATGCCTATAATTCCGCACCATCTGCTTAAAGGCGAAGACTTAAATACTACAAAATATTCGCGCTCGCCAATAGGCACAGGCCCCTATAAATTTAAAAAATGGTTTTCCGGAGAGAAGATAGAGCTTGTATCTAATCCCGATTACTTCGAAGGCGCTCCCCGCATAAGCCGTTACATATACCGTATAATCCCGGACAACGCAACCATGTTTCTGGAACTGCAGGCCCGCGGCATAGACATGATGAATTTGTCGCCGCTTCAGTATAAACGCCAGACAAATACGCAGTTTTTTAAAAATAATTTTAATAAATTCCGTTATAGTTCTTTCGGCTATACTTATTTGGGGTATAATTTAAAAAGTAAAAAATTTAAAAATATAAAAGTAAGGCAGGCCCTTGATTTTGCGGTGGATAAAAAAGAGATAATCGACGGGGTATTGCTGGGTATGGGGAAAGTCGCGACAGGCCCGTTTGTTCCCGATTCGTGGGCATATAACAGTGATATAATTTTAAGGCCTTACGATAAAGATAAAGCAAGGCAATTGCTTGAAGAAGCCGGGTGGAGGGATTGCGATAACGACGGCTGGCTTGATAAAAACGGAGAGCAATTTGAATTCACTATTATGGTTAACCAGGGAAACGACCTCAGGCAGCAGGCAGCCCAGATAATCCAGAAGCGGCTGAAAGATATCGGGATAAAAGTAAAGATAAAAGTAGTTGAATGGAGTGTGATGATAACGGAATTTATCAATAAGAAAAATTTTGAAGCAGTGCTGATGGGCTGGGGCCTGGCAAGAGAACCGGATTGTTTCGATATATGGCATTCCTCCAGAATAAAAGAAGGGGAGTTTAATTTTATAAGTTATGATAATAAAGAAGTGGATAGCCTCCTGGCGAAAGGGCGGC
>JAFGKX010000047.1 GCA_016928375.1 Candidatus Omnitrophota bacterium
AAGATGATTATCCGAGCCTCCGGAAACTATATGAAATTTACGTTTTTTGAATTCATCAACTAATGCCTGTGTGTTCTGTATGGTTTGCTTCTGGGCCTTTTTAAATTCCGGCGTCATTGCATTTTTAAATGCAACGGCTTTGGCTGCTATTACATGCATAAGAGGCCCGCCCTGTAAACCCGGAAATACCATAATATCTATTGATTTCGCGTATTGCTCTTTACATAAAATAAAACCGCTTCTCGGCCCGCATAAAGTTTTATGCGTTGTGCTTGTAACAAAATCCGCATATGGCGTCGGATTCGGATGAAGGCCGGCCGCTATCAGGCCTGCGATATGAGCCATATCCACCATTAGCAGGGCTCCTGTTTTGTCGCAAACCTCCCTGAACTTTTTAAAATCTATGGTTCTAGGGTAAGCGCTTGCGCCGGCTAAGATTAATTTGGGTTTATGCTGTTCGGCGAGTTTAAATATTTCATCATAATCTATAGTTTCCGTATCTCTGCGCACGCCGTAAAACACCATATTAAAATATTTGCCGGAATAATTAAGTTTATGCCCGTGTGTAAGGTGGCCCCCGCAGGATAAATCCATCGCTAAAACAGTATCTCCCAATTTAAGCTGGCTGAAAAATACCGCCATGTTAGCACCCGAACCGGAATGCGGCTGGACATTAGCATGCTCGGCTCCAAAAAGTTTTTTCGCCCTTTCTATCGCAAGGTTTTCCGCTATATCTACATATTCGCACCCGCCATACCAGCGCCTTCCCGGATAACCTTCCGCATATTTGTTTGTCATCACAGAGCCCTGGGCCTCCAGAACGGCTTCGCCGGTAAAATTTTCGCTGGCGATAAGTTCTATCTTTTCATGTTGTCTTTTGGTTTCGTTTAAAATTGCCTTATAGATCTGCGGGTCTTGTTTTTTCAATATATTCATCAAGGTTACTCCTTAGATTTTGTCTAATTTTTTCACGCGGCGGGCATGCCTTCCGCCTAAAAACTTTGTTTTAATAAATGTGCCGGCTATCTGCCTGGCCGAAGATTCCGTTACGTATTTTGCGCCGAGAACCAAAATGTTGGCATCGTTGTGCTGTCTGGCAGATGCAGCCATCTGATTGTTGAAGCATAGCGCAGCTCTTATCTTTTTGTACCTGTTTGCTGCCATGCTCATACCAAGGCCTGATTTGCATATCAATATTCCCATTTTTACCCTTTTTGTCAATATTAATTTTACAACTCTCCCGGCAAAGTCCGGGTAGTCACAGGATTCATCGTTAAAAGGACCTGCATCTATTGCGTTGTGGGCGTTCTTTTTTAAATAGGAGATCAATGCTTCTTTTAATTGGTACCCGCCGTGGTCTGAGCCTATGGCTATCCTCATTAAATTATTCTCCTTTAAGCTTTCTGGTTATTCTGTTAACGCCTTCTTCTATCTGCCGGTAACTCTGTTCATAGGTAAGAAAAGGTTTTCCTATAGGGTCGGGCACGTCCGGGTTCGAGTCCGGGATACCGGCGTATTCTTTAAAAATATGAATTTTATTTTTTGCTTCCGGTGTTGATTCTTCGATAAAATATTTATGCGCTTTTTCCATGACCAAAATAAGGTCCGCCCACTTTATCAATTCTTTTGTCAATCTGCTGGATAAATAACCGGAGATATTTACGTTTGCGTATCTTTTCATGGCTTCAACGGCTTCGCCGGTAGGGCTTAACCCGTCTGCGGCAATTATTCCGGCTGACTTAATATTAAAACCTTCTTTTGATAATTTTTGTTTAAACAAGCCTTCTGCCATCGGCGAACGGCAGCTATTACCCGTACACACGACGAGTATGTTCATAATGGTATTATCCGGCGCGTGTTCATGCAGTAACCTTCTTATGGCTTCGGCGTTTCTTCCTTCTCTTAAAATTTTAGGGCGCGAACTGGTAAGGTCTACTATTGTTGAAGCGGTACCTATTTCCGTGGGGCCTGCGTCTATGACCATGTCGATAAGCCCATCGAAGTCATTGACCACACTAAACGGCTCAACCGGCTCAGGCCTGCCTGAAATATTCGCACTTGGGACAGCCAAAGTAAGATTGCTTAAATTTATCAACTCAACTGCCACGGTATTAGAAGGCATCCTAAAACCCAAAGTGCCCCTTTTTTTTGACTTCACTATAATAGTTAAGGGGCCGGGCCAAAACTTGTCTATTAATTTCTTTGTTAATTCATCAATGCTGTCTATATATTCGGTAATCTTTTCTTTTGTCGCTATGTGAATGGTAAAAGGTTTATCTTTGGGGCGCTTTTTTATTTCGTATAATTTATTAACTGCTTCTTTGTTATTATAATCCGCTGCCAGGCCATACACGGTTTCCGTAGGAAAGGCAACAATGCCGCCTTTTTGTAAAATATTAACCGCCTCCAATATTACATTGCGGTTTGGGCTGTGCGGGTTTACTTTTACTATTTTAGTCTGCATCAGGGTTTTAGAACTTTCCGCGCCAGTTTCTTCTTATAAGCAGATAATCTATTCTGTAATTTTCTATCCGACAAA
Source organism: Candidatus Omnitrophota bacterium (assembly GCA_016928375.1). Classification (GTDB taxonomy): domain Bacteria; phylum Omnitrophota; class Gorgyraeia; order JABMRG01; family JAFGKX01; genus JAFGKX01. The sequence continues at coordinate 2,540 of JAFGKX010000047.1, forward strand.
GACAAAATCTGCACTGCTAATACGGCTGCATTTTTAGCGCCGGCTGTACCTATGGCCATGCAGGCAACGGGAATACCGCCCGGCATCTGCACCGTAGAAAATAAGGCGTCTATTCCTGCTAAAGACTTGCTTTCGATTGGTATGCCTATTACCGGCAATGTGGTATTAGCGGCTACGGCTCCGGCTAAATGCGCTGCCATGCCTGCTGCCGCAATAATGATTTTTATACCGTTTTTTTGCGCGCCTTTAGTAAATTTTGCCGTTTCTTTTGGGGTTCTGTGCGCTGATAAAACTTTAACAACGTATTTTATGCCAAACTCATCCAGCGTATCCAGGCAATACTGAATAGTGGGCATATCTGATTTACTCCCCATAATAATCGCAACCCTGCTCATAATTACTCCTTCTCTAGACCTTAGACATAAGACTACAGACCTTAGACTCTGGTTAGTGCCCTGCGGCCTATATCTTTTCTGTAATACATGCCTTCAAAGTTTATTTTCCCGCAGGCTTTATACGCCCTGTCGATGGCTGTTTTTATATCTGTGCCCATGGCTGTTACCCCAAGGACTCTGCCGCCGCTTGTTATTATTCTATCTTTATCCGATGCTGTGCCGGCGTGAAAAACAACAACATCTTCCATCTTTGAAGCCTCATTAAGGCCTTCTATCGGAATACCTTTTTTATATTTACCCGGATACCCTGCCGAAGCACATACCACGCAAATGCACGGGCGTTCATCCCAGGATAATTCTATTGTTTCAATGTTACCATCTATAGAGGCTTCCATTGCGGCGATAAGGTCGCTTTTTAACCTGGGTAATATGGCCTGAGTTTCCGGATCGCCGAAACGCACATTAAATTCCAA
>JAFGKX010000048.1 GCA_016928375.1 Candidatus Omnitrophota bacterium
CGGACCACTGCCTTGCTTATAGCCTTTATTCTCTTTACGGACATAGCATCATCGTGAATCATTATGTGCCTACAATCATATACATCACGTAAATATTTAACGCATTCTATTACCCGCTCAATGCTGAAGGTCTTATAACTGTCGAGGGAATAGGCCCTATAATCGCAAAATGCGCATTTGCGCCAAAAACATCCTCTTGCAGTCTGTATAGGAAGGGCTCTTCGCGGGGATAGATACCGGTCTAAATCAAATTCTGAAAAATCAGGCAGCGGGAGCGCGTCTAAATTATCGATTACTTCGCCTCTGGCGGATTTTAGTCTGCCGTTAACCATATAAGATAGATTTGGGATATTCTTTGGCTCCTTAGAATTACGAAGGCTTTCGAGAAGCCGGGGTAAAGCGCGCTCTGCGGCGCCTGTTACTATATAATCAAAGTAATTTTCAAGAAGAAACTTCATTTCTCTTTCTGAAAATAAATAGGTAGCAAAAGCCCCGCCGGCGATAAGAGGCACGCCTGTCTCTTTTTTTACGCGTTTGGCTACGTGCAAAAAGAGGGGTGCTGGATATTCCGGGAAGGAAAACCCTACACAGGATGGATTATTCCTCTTAATTTCTTCGACATAGCAGTCTACTATTTTCAGGTTACGGCTGCACAGCTTGTTAAAATAATAATAATACACCTTTCGGAAGGTTGTGTAATAATCCTCAAAGCGCCTTAACAACGGAACGTTGAAATAGCACCGTGGATTTTTGTTGATAATTATCTCGTTGTATAACTTTTGAAATTCGGCGCAAAACTGCCTTACCCCTTTTTCGCGGGCAAGGGTTTCATAGCCAAAAATTTCTATTTCTGCGATATCTTTTTCTTTTAACCCGCGAATCATGTGCCATAATTCCTCGGTGTCACGCATAAACATGTCACCAAGAACGCGGGTTTGCCCCTTTGCTAACGATACACCAATACCCTGCGCTCTGCAGGAAGCGATAAGCGAGGCAATGCCTAAATCAGGCCTGTCAAGAAGGCGTGCGGGTAAAAAGGATTCTGTCAATACAAGCATATTAACCTTGTTTGATTATAGCATCTGAAAGTCCGGCATACAAGGGCATAGACGCGGTTTGCTAGCATATGCAGATTGAGTAGCTGAAGTTCAGATTTTCTTAGCATTTATTCACAGATTCCACGTATCCGGTATTTTTGCGTCAAGGGGCTGTATAGTTTCCGGAGGAAGGCGGCTGGCCGTGGAATTTAAAGCATCGACATGCCTTTCTTTCGCATACAACGCCGAATATTCGCTGCGCCATATTCTTTCAAAACCGAGTTTTTTCAAATCTTCGTGCGTAAGGGCCGTATTGTTCGATTCTAACAAAACGTAATCAACGTTGTAATTGCGGACTATCCTGTCCCAGGCGTCCCCCTTTTTAAAAAAGAAATCATAATTCATGTCATATGTGGATTTCGGGTACATTGCTTCATATCTTCCACACATGGATATTTTAACGTTAGGATATAGGCGCCACATAACGTAATTCCCCCAGCGAAGAGGCGTAATAACATTACCTTTCGCTTTAGAATGCATTAGGATATCCGTTTCCCTTACGGGATAGAAGCCTACCGGCGCAAGAACCTGAAAGGAAACGCGCGGGAGGATAAAAAAAGCTGCCATAAAAGCTATAGCGGCATAAGATATAAGCGCATAAACGGGCTTTATATACATATTAATACTCTCTAAAAGTGCCTCAAAATACGGTCCCATAAACATAAGAACCGCCAAGCCGAAGAAAGGCGCGTGCCTGCGATGGCGCATGGCTAGGTATGCGGTAATAGCGATAATAATAAAATCATAGATTGAAGATTTGTTCTTGATGCGTTTACGGCCTACAAAAAGCATTATGATGAACATAACAAAAAGTATCCTGAATCCAATATTGGAATCCATACCCAATAACGGTATTGAGCCCCATTCGCCTATACCGTGCCGTTCCATGATAAGCGCCGGCCAAAGATATCCCCACAACCTGACGCCGTAAGGGTTGATAAGCGTAACGACCACACATGCGGCCGTTATAAAAAACATTTTTTTGAAAAGGGGGCGTCTATCAAGCGAAAAAATGGTATAAATAAATATAATGCCAAGCCCCGATATAAATCCGCCGTGAGTATTAACCCACAATAACATGATAAGGGGAATAACAAATATGGGCCAGCGTGCCCCTTTTCTTGTTTTCTCAAGGCAGAAAATGGTTACCGCAAAAAAGAGAAATGTGAAAACATGGCTTCGCACAACTGGTACATATCCGGGGAATGCCGTTAACACGCACGGTATCGCAAGCAAAAAAATCACAGGCCATTTAACATTATTAAGCCGGGCTGTCGCAAACGCAAAAAAAACAGCCCCCAATGCTGAAAGAATCTTAAACCATAGAAGCGACTCCGGCCCGAAAAGCTTAAGAAGCGAAAAAAATACAAGGCCTGATCCCCACTCATGGTCTATATATTCTTTTAAAACCTGCGTAAAAGCGAATATATCCTCATTTATGAGATTACCCGTCTTCCATATTGAGGCACCCTGCACAAGCCTGGCCCATAGATCACCGTCGGCTATGTTATGATAGGATAAGAATATGACAAAAGAAAATAACGCCAAAATTGCGGCTACCAATAGCCCTACTTTGTCCGGGTTATAGTTTTTGTCCATATATTTTGCTTAACTTTTAGCGTGATAAATTAGGTTAGCAAGTCTGACATCAATTATATTTAAACTGGATTTTTACACATATATTGTTTTGCTTAAATGTGCAATGAGTTTCTATCAAGCAAAGGCCATCAAACACGTGTCCGGCATTTTATAATTTTTAGTATATCATACTTTTTCTCAGAATAAAAGCATGCTGAAATCTCAGGGATTTAGCATTCGACGGATTTTATCCCAAGTGAAGCTTAAAAATTAAAAGAAAACTGTAGGCATAGGCTTCCGGTAAATTGGTAAAATGCGCTTTGCGCCCCTAGCCAGGGGCATATACCTAAAATTTTACACAGTTTTCACTTAATGGTTTGAAATTAAGTAGCTAATGCAAATCGAAAGTCTGTAATAGCTAAAAGTGTCGAGGATAAAAACGGGTAAACTACCTGTTTAGCCTCCTTGCTTTATCAAGAATGATAACGTATAATTAGATTGATTGGGAACGGTTTAATAACAAATGAAAGCGACAGTTGATATAAATTTATCCCGAAAATTTCCGGATTTTCTTTTCTCAATAATAGTCCTTATAGCCGCGTTAAGCATAAGGCTAATATTTCTCTACCAGATAAGCGATTCCTCCTTCAACCCTCTCTATTTGGACAGCAGTTATTACGACTCTTGGGCGCTTGAAATATCTAAGGGCGATGTGTTAGGTAAAGAAATATTTTACGGTCTTCCTCTTTATCCATACTTTTTAGGGTTGCTATATTTTATCTTCGGCCGCAGCATATTTATTGTGCAAATAGTTCAGGCTTCGGTGGATGCCATAAGTTGTGTTTTGCTATATTACATAGGAAAATTGATTTTCAGCAGGGCTGTGGGCATTATCGCGGCCTTAATTTTTGCTTTTTATGGCATGTCTTTGTATTTTGAATCATATTTGTCCTCGGTATCCTTGGCTATATTTTTTACCCTCATTATTATACTTGTTCTCTTTTCAATATACAAAAAAGATAGTTTCTTAAAATGGATTTTTGTGGGTTTTCTCATAGGGACGGCAGCCCTTGTCAATTCTTCGGTTATCCTATTTCTGCCGTTTATTGCCGTCTGGTCTTATATAGGAACCGGCCAAACTAAAAGAGTAAACAGTTTTCTTCGCCTATGTTTTATGCTGGCGGCTTTTCTGTCTATTATATCCATGGTTACTTTAAGAAATTACGTGGTCGGAAAAGATTTTGTTCCCGTAACATCTCATGGCGGAATAACGTTTTACGCGGGCAATAACCCTTATTCGAACGGCTCTTTTTATTTGCCGGCTAATTTAGGCAGGGGTGTCGTCAATACAAAAATCGCATCCAGAAATATCGCAGAACAGGCCCTAGGCAGGAAACTTAAACCTTCGGAAGTATCCGCGTATTGGTACAATCAGGCATTCAATTTCATAAAAAACAAGCCCCGGATGTACTTAAAATTGACTCTCAAAAAGATATATCTTTTTTGGTGGGTCAGGGAAATACCTGAGGGGTTACCTTTTAAAATCTTAAAGAAATATTCACTGGTCTTAAAATTACCCTTGTTCGGCTTTGCGTTTATATCGCCTTTCTCAATTTTGGGTTTAATGATATCTTACCGGAAAAAGAGAAAAGACAGGTTTATTCTTTACCTATTCTTATGTTCGATACTTTTGGCTACAACGACCTATTTCGTAAATTCGAGATATAAGATGTTAGCGGAGCCCATTTTAATTTTGTTTGCAGCATCAGCGCTTTCATTTATATATACACAAATGAAAGAGAAAAAATATGTTCGGCTGTTTTCAATAGTAGCCGGGGTGTTCTTTTTGTATGTGATATTAAATAGCAATTTCGCAACCTCCAGAAAAGATATAGTATATAATCAAATCGGTGCTTCATGCGCGCTAAAAGGGAATTTTGCCAAAGCTGAGGAGGCCTTTAAACAATCTATAACTCTAAACCCATCCTACTCCATGGCACATTATAACTTAGGCACCCTTTACCTAAACCAAAAAAAATATAACGAAGCCGTTAAAGAACTGGAAGAGGCTGTAAGGCTAAATCCCGGATATACGGATGCGTATAACAATCTCGGCACTATATACAATATACGCGGCCAATATAAAGAAGCTATTCGCTACTTTGAAAATTCGCTAAGGACAAATCCTTACCAAGAAAACATAAAGAGGGCCTTAGCTGACTTGAAAAACAAGCAGTAAAAGATCGAATAGTTGCAAACCGAGGTCATTACGCAGTCAGCCGATAATTAAAGCTTAAGGTCTTTTTTTTCTTGCATCATCGCAACGTTCGAGATTTTGCCGGGCGTTCCCATAAAAGGGATATATAATAAGAGCTCTTTTAAAGTAACGTTTCGCAACTTCATAATTGCCTTGCATGGCGTTTATCACGCCGATTGCGTTGGCGGCACGAAAATATTCGGGTTCAAGCCGAAGCGCCTTTTTATACGCCTCTTCCGCTTTATCCAATTTACCCATATTGAAATAAATGTCCCCCAGCGTATTGTAAGAATCAGCTTCATTCGGCCTTAAGCTTAATGATTTTCTTATCTCTCCCATGGCCCTTGGGTAATCTGACATCCTGAGATAAACCTGGGACAGCGTAAGGTTAATCCTTGAGTGGTCCCTGTATTTTGTGGCGGCGAGGTCCGCGTTAACTAATATAATTCCAGGGATTAACATCGCGATAAACAAGGCTACCTGTTTTTTATCCTTTGCGGTTATCCGTTTACCAAATTCTACAATAGCGTATGAGGCAAAAACCATAAGGAACGGAACCAATGCAAGCCTGTAACGCGAACAGGTCTGAAAAGGCAGGGAAGCCACGAAAATGCCTATAAGAAAAACGTAGAAAAGACCTAGCTCGCGTCGCCTTTTGACTCCCATCATAGCACCGCATATACCCAATGGACCAACAAGCCAGAAGCCGGGAAGGCTGAAAATAAGCGGCGCGAAATTCCTGTTATAAAAAATATATCTGCCTGATGATATCTCATTTGGCGAGAGAATAAAAAATATTTTCCTGAAAATATGCTTTATAAACAATAGCGGTTCATTGCCAACTGCTTCCATGGATCTGGCAATCCAGTATTTTGACTTTTCCGCGGGAGAAAGAAGATTTAACCGGATAGGTTCAAGCATCAGCTTATCCCATGCTATACCGGGCCTTATGCTGTGAAGACTGTCAAGATTGGGGTTAAGGCCCAAATAGAGATTGAGTTCCGCCTGGGTTTGTAAAAACACGAAATCCCCGCTTGCCTTATAGTGCATAAACATTACGGGCACTACGATAACAAGAATCCCCAGCATTAGCACAGATGCAGTTTTTATAAAACGTGTACCCCGTTCAATACGCGTCCTAAAAAGCAGAGTTTTTCTTTCACTCCCATGAACCTTTCCTTCATCCCAGGGCTCAAGCCCCGGGGGTTTCGGGATTGAAAGGGGTAAACGGGAAATCCCTACCCATAGCCAAATAAGCAAAAACGGTAAAACCAAAAGTATATTAGGCCTTGTGGCTGACGAAATACCGATAATTAAACCGCTTGATAAAAAATAAATCAACCGCGGGTTTTTCCGCGCTTTCTGTAATATGCCGAACGCCGCTAGATTTAGGAACAAAACCAGTGCAGCCGGCAGAAGCTCGCAGGACCAATAAATGAAAGGCCAGTAACAGGCCGCCAAAACTCCGGTGAGAACACCGACCTTTTTACCGAAAGGCCGCATGGATATGTGGGCAAGCAAGATACAGGCCAGGGATGATATCAATACACCGAAAAATCTTCCGATATAATAATTGTGTCCGGCAAATTTATATATCAAGGCTAAGGTATAAGGATACACGGGGCCGTGATACGGCACCGCTTTCCATAGTAGTTCGCCGTTTAAAATTTCTTTGCTCCACAAGTCATATTCAGCCTCATTTATAACCGGATGATTAAAAAAAGGGCTTGCCATTATATTGTGCAGATAAAACAGTCTTATAGCCAGGGCCAGAAGAAAAATAAAAAGATATGTTTCCGAGGGTTTTAACTTTTTCATCGCGGTCAATTTATGATCGAATTTCATGAAATATGCCCGTAAAGTTGAGATTTTTCTTCAGCCTACCGTTTCCCCGCGCATC
>JAFGKX010000006.1 GCA_016928375.1 Candidatus Omnitrophota bacterium
TAAAAAAATGCGCGTAAAAACTTTAAAGCCAAAACAGGACAATTCTAAATCGTTAAAAACAGGACATTTTAAAATCTGGTTGACATTATTTAACAAAACTCTTGACATGAAAGTTTCGCTCTGCTATCATACTACTAATAGTATTTTTCATCTTTGACGAGCATAACATATGGTATATAAGGAAAAGTGGGTCGGTGGGTTTTTTTATGCCCGCTTAAAATAAAAAGAGAAATTATAAATGTATTTTAAAAAACTGGAGATTTTCGGATTCAAGTCTTTTGCTGACAGGACAAAGCTTGTATTCGAACCAGGAGTTACGGCAGTAGTAGGCCCTAACGGCGTCGGTAAATCCAATATATTCGATGCCATAAAATGGGTGCTGGGCGAGCAATCCGCCAAGGAATTACGCGGCGGAAAAATGGAAGATGTAATTTTTAACGGCACCGATACTACCCAGGCTGTAAATATCGCAGAAGTATCTCTCGTACTTTCCAACGAAGATAAATTCCTCCCCATAGAATACGACGAAGTTACAATAACCCGCAGAGTTTTCCGCTCAGGCGAAAGCGAATACCTCTTAAATAAAACACAGGTAAGATTAAAAGATATCGAAGATTTACTTGCCGGCACGGGCATAGGCACGAGTTCCTATTCCGTGGCTGAGCAGGGAAAGATGGACAGGATCTTGAATTCAAGGCCTGAGGACCGCCGCGAAATATTCGAAGAAGCGAGCGGTATAACAAAATACAAAACAAAAAAGAAAGAGGCCTTAAGAAAACTTGAACATACCGAAAATAATCTGCTTAGGCTTGCGGATATAGTCAACGAAGTAAAAAGACAGATAAATTCCATAGAACGCCAGGCCAAAAAAGCACAGCGGTACCAGGAAGAATTTTCCAAATTAAAAGACCTCGATGTAAAACTTTCCTTGTATCGTTACAGGGGCATAAAAGACCAGAAAGGCGCAAAAGATAAAGAGTATGAAGAATTAGGGCAGAAAGAAAAGCTTTTCTCGGAAAAACTAAACAGCCACATAAGCAATTTGCGCAATAGCCGAAGCAGCCTGTCGAACTTAGACCAGCTTTTATCGGAAGCAAAAACCCGCCTGATGAATACTGCCGCAGCTATCGAAAGAAACTTATCCAATGCCTCAATGAATAGTGAAAGGGTAAAAGAACTTGCTTCGCGGCGCGCGGGCCTGACATCGGAAATAGAGCAGGCGGAATCCAAAGTAGAAACTTTGAGCGGACAAATAAGCCAGATGCAGAAGGCCTTTGATGACTTAAAAGGTAAAAAAGAGGAGAAGGAAACTATAGTCAGGGAAAGGCAGAATGCCCTGGAAGGTATAGCATTAAGCAATAAAGAATCCGAAGGCATAATTTCCAAAAGTAAACTCAGCATAATGGATAACCTGGCTAATCAGTCGAAATTAAAAAACGAAACAACCAAACTTCAGGGGGAAATAACCTCCCTGGGGTACAGGCACAGAAGGCTCGCGGCCGAAAAAGAGGCGCAGCGAGGGGAAATTTCTTCTTATAGCGGCAGATTCAAAGAAGCGGAATCTATATTACAACAACAAGCCGACGCAACAAATACTCAGCAGTCTGCGTTGACCGACACGCAGGAACAAATCAGGGCATTAAACAGCGAGCTTGTAAAATTGGATGAGCATATAGTTTCTTCGGAAAAATCTTTAGTCGGATGCAATTCAAAACTTGAGATACTGGTATCTTTAAATGAAAAAGAAGGCCTGCCTGAGGGGGTAAGGGCTTATCTGGAATTAGTAAAAAAATCGCAGGAAACAAAAGACGCGTTTGTAGGCATACTGGTAGATATTATCAAGGTAAAACGCGGGTATGAAAGAGCGATTGAGGCGGCATTAGGCGAGGAACTTCAATCAATTGTCGTAAAAGATGAGGCATCCGCGATAAAAGCAATAGAGCATCTTAAAGATTATCAGAAAGGCAAAGCCTCTTTTATTATGCTGGATGGCTGCGCCGCAAGCAACAAGCAGCCGTATCCCGGCACTGCCGCAACCATGTCCGTTAAGGGCTTTATCGAAAGTGATCCATCCTGCGAAAACCTGATGTCTTATCTTTTTAATGGAATATTTTTCACGGAAAATCTGAAAGAAGCTGTTTTGGCTGTAAAAAACAGCCCGGATAAATCCGTAAAAGTAGTTACCAGAGACGGCAGCTGTGTTACGGAAAATAAAATCATAGGCGGAGGCGTAGGTTCTGCGGAATACATGGGTGCGCTGGGAAGAAAAGCCAGAATAGAACAGCTCAGGCAGGAAACCGAAGATTTGAACATAAAGATCGAACGCGCTCAAAGCCAGCGCCTTGAATTAACCGAAAAAATAGATTTACTACACAAAGCAAAAGAGCGCCAGGAATTGGTATTGAAAGAAGAAGAGAAAAAATTTACCCGTAAAGAATCCGAAAAATTAAGGATTGAACAGGAACTCAAGAAACTCGAAGATGAATTTAAACTGGTTGAGGTAGAACTAGGCGATATACTGCAGCAGGAAAACACATTAAAAGAAAAAGAGGCCCTTTCCAGGGAAGCGTTAAGTGTTCTTGAGATTGAGCATAAGACCTTAGATGATATGATATCGACCAGGCAAAGAGACATAGAATCAAACGCAAAATATAAAGAAGATACAATAATAGGCCTTACCGAAGCAAAGACTGAGTTGTCTTTGCTTCTGGATAAATATACATCACAGGAAAGCGCCCTTAACCTTCTCAAGGAATCTTTATCCAGGGAAAGCTTTAATCTTGAAAACAGAAAAACTCAGATAAAAGACGGCGCTGAAAAAACAAAGCTTCTTGAAGATGAAACCTGCAGGATGCTGCAGGAAAACGAGATCCTGGAACAGCAGAAACAACAGTTTTCGGCAAAGGTTGCAGAGTTGGAACAGCAACGTTATTCGATAAACACCGAACTTGAACGCGCCGAAGACGAAGCTCACAGCCTTCAGAAGGAACTGGACGGTTTAAAAAGCGGGCTTTCGGTACTGCATGTAAATACAACCGAATTAGGGTATGAAGCCGGCAGCGTGAAAGAGCGTATTTTGCAGGCATATAAATTAAACCTTGATGAAATCGAAATTACATTAGACGGCAATGAGAACTGGAATGAGATCGAGCTGCAGATCAACGGCCTTAGGGAAACCATCGATAATATGGGAGCGGTCAATCTGGTTGCTATAGATGAACATAAAGAACTGCAGGAGCGCTACGATTTTTTAAGCGCGCAGCAGCAGGATTTATTAAACGCGAAAGAATCGCTCCATAAGGCGATAAACAAAATAAACCGCACCACGCGCCAGTTGTTTCTTGAGACATTTGAAAAAATAAAGCTTTATTTCAAGGATTATTTCAGGCTTCTTTTCGGCGGCGGCACAGCGGATATATTTTTGATAGACCAGGCAGATATTTTAGAGAGCGGCATAGAGATAATAGTTCGCCCGCCCGGGAAAAAGCTTCAGAGCATATCGCTTCTTTCCGGAGGAGAAAAAGCCCTGACTTCAATAGCGCTTCTTTTCGCGCTGTTTAAGGTGAGGCCGAGCCCATTCTGCATCCTTGATGAAATAGACGCGCCCTTGGATGAGGCGAACATAGACAGATTCGGCCGCATACTGCAGGAATTTTTGAATGTATCTCAGTTTATCATAATAACCCATAACAAAAAGACCATAGGCATTGCGGATGTGATGTACGGTATAACTATGGAAAAAAGCGGTATTTCGAAAATTGTTTCCGTGAAATTTGCCGATAAAAAAGAGGAAAATAAAGAAGAAAATAAAGAAGGCAGTAAAGAAGAGAGCAAAGAAACAGCCGCAGAAATAGCCGCTGAGGCCAACTCTGAATCTGAAATTAAAGATAAGGAAGAGCCTGCTGCCGTAGAAGAATAATTATTTTATTTAAGCCAGACAGGTCTTATTCTTTCCCGTGTGTTTAGCTTTGTATAATGCGTTGTCAGCTGCTGCCGTAAGCTGCGATTTTGTTTTTCCGTCTTCGGGGAATGACGCAATGCCCGAAGAGAGGGTTACTTTCGCCGCGGGTTTTTTATGGCTGGGATTTTTAAACTGCTTTTCGATAAGTTTTCTTAGCCTTTCCACGATATAGAGCGCTTCCTGTTTGGTTATATCCGGCATGATTACCGCAAATTCTTCTCCGCCGTATCGGCACAATAAATCTTCTTTTCGCAAATGCGCCTTAAATATATAAGCGGTATTTTTAAGGAATGTGTCGCCTTTTTGATGGCCCAGCGTGTCGTTGTATGTTTTAAAATTATCCATATCCATCATTGCCAGGGAAAGTTTTGTGTTGGTATCCGATTTTTCCTGAATCATTTTTTTAAGCAGATGCTGAAAATAACCATGATTCCAGACTTTAGTAAGGCTGTCTATGTTGGCTTCCTGCCTTGCCTGTTCATAAAACATGGAGTTTTCTATAGCCAGACCCGCCTGATCGGCAATCATGCCGAGTATGCGCATATCATCTTTGGTTATTTCTTTTTTTGTAATGCTGTTATCGACTAACAGCGCGCCCATTACCTTGTGCTGGCCTTTTAAAGGAACGCAGGCGCATGGATAGGCGCCTATCTGCGAAAGCAAAGCGTCTTTTGCTTTATCTTCGGCGTTGAGCTTAAAACTCATTCCTTCAAGGGCTGTCATTGCCAGGATGCCGCTTTTTTCCTGCAGTGGAATTTTTATATTTTTTATTATGGAATTAAGCCGGGATTCCCTTACGTGTTTTTTTAAATCATGATATCTTTTTATCAGTTTTGTAAGAGTGAGCTCCTCTTTTTCTATGTGCGTCCAGATACGGTCTGCCTCCTGGGTGTCGGAGGGGCCTATACCCATAGTGCCCTCAAGGATTTTTTCCTTTTCATCCATCAAGAAAAGCATAGCCCTGTTAAATCCCAGCCCGTCATGCGAGGTAACGGCGGTAAGTATGATATACAAAACTTCGGGCAGTTTTAATGTGGTGCGCATGGCATTGCTTATTTCATAAAGAAGCCAGAGCTCTGTTTTTGCGCGCTCAAGTTCTTTTTTTAACGCAGCGTTTTCCATAGCCCGTATATTATAATTACAGACGGACAAAGTCAAGAGAATATTGACAGCGCTGTTCTGTTCTGTTACTATCGATTTATGGCGATAAACATTGTAAACCGGCTGATGCTGTTTTTGATTTTTTTAGTGCCGCTTGTTTCCTGCGTTACGCAGCCTTTGTTTTATAATAGCATTTTTATGTCCTTGCTGGGTTTATGCCTTGTATATGCTGTTTTAAGCCATAAAATGCCGCCGGCAGATAAATCTGTCATGCTGCCCGCTGTTTTATTTTTAGCCTATCTTGTAATCCCGGTTCTTTTTTCAAAAAACCCTTTAGTCAGCGCGCGTTATCTTTTCGAATTTAGCGTTTGCGTAGCATGCTTTTTGGTTTTTTCGAATGCCGCAAACGATTTAAAACGAAAAGTTGTTTTTGTAGTAATACTAAGTTCTTTTTTTGTATCGTTATATGCTATTTATCAGCATTTTGCAAGTTTCGCCCTTATACAGCAGATGATATCGGAAAATAAAACAATATTGTACGGGGTTGATACTGCAGCGCTTAAAAAAGCGCTTCGCCTGGGCAGGGCAGTATCAACTTTTCCGTCGGGCAACCTGCTTTCCGCATACCTTGCCATGACCGGCATCGTATCCATAGGTTATATAAGCGATATGCGCGCTTATAATAAACGCTTTTTTTTGATAGTAGTGGTTCTTGCCGCAAACATTACAGCTGCATACTTTTCCTATTCATTAAGCGGGGCTGTGTGCTTTGCCGCGGGTTTTTTGATGTTTTTGGCGTTTGTAATTTTTAAAAAACAGGAATTTTTCAAAAAATATCTTTTATGGTTTATTATTCAGGGAGTTGCAATTTTTGCGCTTTTGGCAGCCATGTGTATAAAATGGCACGATCTATCCGCAACTTTGAACTATCATCTGGTAAATTCCATACAATACAGGTTAGCGGCGTGGAAACCGCTGCTCGCTGCTTTAAGAGATAATCCGTTTCAGTTTCTGGGCCCCGGCAACTACAGGGTGTTTTCGGGAAATGAATACAGTATTTTTGTGCATAATATTTTTCTGCAATTGTGGATAGAATCCGGTATTACAGGGTTGATTATTTTTGTCTGGCTTATTATCTCTGTTTATAAAAAAGCCCTGCGGAATTTGTCATCTTCCGGCACGCGGCCGTATATGCAGATAGGGCTGATAGCTGCGGCCTTTGCATTCTTACTGCAGAACATGGCAGAATTCAGCTTTTTTATAGCGCAGGCAGCTTTAATCTGGTGGATATTGTTCGCTCTTATGGCGGCAGACGATACATTTAAGGTGTAGACACCGCATAGGCGGTGTGATATAATTTTTTGTAAGGCAAGAGAAGGATTTTATATGGCAGGGCATCGAAAAAAAGGGTCAATAATAATAGCGTTTGTATTCATAATAATGCTGTCTCTTACAGCCGCAAGCTTCTTTTTTATGTTAGGAGGAAGGGCGTCTCTTACCACAAATCAACTTAAGCGTATGCAGGCAGTTTATTATACAGAGGCTGCGTTGTATGAGACATTTAACAGGTTCAGGACAGGGCAATGGAATCGTGTGACTTTTGTTTCAGGCATCGTAAACGTAAACAATGTTAATATTACCGTTACAAAAGAAACAAGCACTATTCCCTATAGAATTTCAGCGGAAGTCAATTGCAGTGATATAAGGATGTAGTTATGCTAAAAAAAAGAACCGCTTTTACATATGTAGAACTTATAATCTCGGCGATGATGCTTATAATTGTTACAGCGGGAGTATTTGCGGCATTTTTAAGTTCAGCAAAGCTTACAGCATCATACAGGCATGATGTGATGGCATCCATAGGCGCTCAGGGCGCGCTTGAATATGCGCGAGTCAACAACAAACATGATAATGTAGACCTTATTAATAATACCGATGCCGACGGTAATCCCTCGGCCTGGCCGTTAAACAGCGAAGTGAATAACCTGCAGGCTACATACAGGGTCGATGATGTTAATTTAGGCTGCACCAATACCGCATATAATTTTAAACGCGTAACAGCAGAGGTTGTCTGGGATGAAAGAAATATTTAGGATAAACAGAAAAGGTATAACTCTTATTGAGTTGCTGGTTGTAATATCTTTGACAAGCCTGATATTCGCCCTTGGATTGTATCCGATATTAACCCAGATTAAATTATTTGGCGCAGAAAGAGCGGAAATCACCTTGTTTGATGAGGCCAACCTGACAGTTGATTACATAACAAGAGACGCAATAATAGCAAGTAATTGTTTGCTTGCGGCATTCCTTCCTCCGGGAGGAAGCGGTATCGCGATGAGGATAGTAGATGATCCGAATGTTTTACCAAGACTAAGCCGCGATGTTTATTATTCCTGTTATTTTGCGCAGCCAGCTCAGCTAACAAGGTCTAACCAGGGCGTAACTACCCTTATAACTGACAAGCTGGATCCTGACCACCCCCCGGTTTTTACTTATCTTGGTAATCCGCCAAAAAATATACTCGCAGTTGAATTGTATTTCAAAGATCCTGCGCAACCCCGCATTACTACATCCCGTAAATTTGAAGTAATGCTTCGCTGCAGGGATAGATTCCGCGTGCCTTAATCCTTGACATTTCTATTCTTTTAATATAATATTACACTCACACTAAATAATATATAATCATAATGAAACCCTCGAAATTCGTCCACCTTCACGGGCACACCCAGTACAGCCTGCTTGACGGAGCATGTCTTCTGGAGGAGCTCATAAAACTTGCTCAGGCGTATGAGATGAACGCTATTGCCATGACTGATCACGGTAATATGTTCGGCGCCATCGAGTTTTATCTTTTATGCCAAAAAGCCGGCATAAAGCCTATCGTAGGATGTGAATGTTATCTTGCCCCTGTAAGCAGGTTCGAAAAAATATCCCACGGCATATCCGAAACCGCATATCATCTTATACTTTTATCCAAAGACCAGCAAGGTTATCACAACCTGATGAAGCTCGTAAGTGCAGGTTTTCTGGAAGGCTTCTATTATAAACCCAGGGTAGACAAAGAACTGCTTGCTCAGCATTCGCAGGGGCTTATATGTTCGAGCAGCTGCCTTAAAGGAGAAATCGGCCACCTGATTTTATCTGACCAGATCCAGGATGCTTATAAAGCAGCCGGGGAATACAATGAAATTTTCGGAAAAGGTAATTTTTATCTTGAGATGCAGGACCATGGGTTACAGGAGCAGCTTAAGATAAACAAAGCCCTTATACAGATGAGTAAAGACCTGAATATCCCGCTTGTAGCGACGAATGATTTTCATTACCTACAGAAAAGCCATTCATACGCGCACGAAGCGCTTTTGTGCATACAGACTCAAACCACGCTGGATGATCAAAACCGCATGAGGTTTAAGACAGATGAATTTTATTTTAAAACAGCGGATGAGATGAGCATGCTTTTTAAAGAGACGCCGAGCGCTATCACAAATACCATGGAAATCGCGGATAAGTGCAACCTGCAATTAGACCTTCATCAGCTGCACCTGCCGATATTCGAACCTCCAGAAGGAAAAGACAAGGTTGTGTTTTTAAGAGAACTGGCAACTGAGGGCATGAATAAAAGATATCCTAATCCTGACAAGATAGTTTTGGACAGGCTTGAGTATGAACTTAGGACAATAGAACAAAGCCACTTCATAAGTTATTTTCTGATAGTCTGGGACCTTATAAGGCACGCGAGAGAACACGGCATTCCCGTGGGCCCAGGCAGAGGCTCGGCAGCCGGAAGTTTAATAAGTTACTGCCTGGGCATTACGCAGCTTGACCCATTGAAATACAACCTTATATTTGAAAGATTCTTGAATCCGGAAAGAATAACCATGCCGGATATAGATATCGATTTTTGCTATGAAAGAAGAGATGAAGTTATAAATTACGTCATATCGAAATACGGCAAAGATAATGTCGCGCAGATAATAACATTCGGCACCATGCTTGCCAAAGGAGTTATAAGGGATGTCGCGCGCGTTATGGGTTTTACCTATGCCGAATCTGATAAGATAGCGAAACTAGTTCCTACTGATTTGAATATTAAATTAAGCCAGGCGCTGCAGCAGGAGCCCGAGCTTATGGATATATATAAAAGCGACAAAAGAGTAACCAAACTTTTCGACACAGCGTTTGTCCTGGAAGGCCTGACGCGGCATGCTTCTACACATGCCGCCGGAGTAGTCATAAGCCAGAAGCCCCTCGTTAATTACCTGCCTATGTTTAAGACAGGCGACGGCCAGATAACCACAGGTTATCCTATGGGTTCTTTAGAGGCTGTGGGGCTTTTGAAAATGGATTTTCTCGGGCTTCGCACTTTGACTGTAGTGAATGAAACCATAAAAATAATAAAACGCACCAAAAGCATAGATGTTGATATTGAGAATTTATCCCTCAATGATAATAAGACATATGAGTTTTTATCAAACGCGAAATCAATAGGCGTGTTTCAGCTGGAAAGCCGCGGCATGAGGGACCTGCTTAAAAAATTAAGGCCCACAGAATTCGAAGATATTGTGGCTTTATTGGCGCTGTATAGGCCCGGGCCCATAGGAAGCGGGATGGTGGATGATTTCATAAAAAGAAAACATGGGCATACCCACGTAAAATACGACCACCCCCTGCTTGAAAGCATATTAAAGCCCACTTACGGCATTATCCTTTATCAGGAACAGATTATGCAGATAGTAAACAAGCTCGCCGGCTTTTCCATGAGCCAGGCAGATACTCTGCGCCGCGCTATAAGTAAAAAGACTCCTGAGGTCATTCAGAAACAGAGAAAATTATTCGTCGAAGGATGCGCCAAAAATAGCATAAACACAAACATAGCCGATAAAATATTCAGCCTCATAGAATATTTTTCCGGATACGGATTCAACCGTTCGCATTCAGCGGCGTACGCCATTATTTCTTACAGGACAGCGTATCTTAAGGCGAATTATCCCCTTGAATTCATGGCGGCGCTTTTAACAAGCGAGCGGGACAATACCGATAAAGTGGTGCTTTATATCGATGAAGCCAAAAGCATGGGCATTGAAGTGCTGCCTCCGGATATAAATGAGAGTTACGCGCATTTTACGGTTGTCGGCGAACGCAATATCCGTTTCGGGCTTACGGCTGTCAAAAATGTGGGCCAGCTTGCAGTAGATTCCATTGTTGAGGCCAGAAAAAACCACGGCAAGTTCAATACTCTTTATGATTTTTGCGAACATGTGGACCTGCGCCTGGTCAACAGAAAAGTTATAGAGTCGCTGATCAAGTGCGGTGCTATGAGCAGCTTCGGGCTTCATCGTTCCCAGATGATTTCGATGGTAGACCACGCGCTTGAAGTGGCCGATGTGCTGCAAAAAGACAGAGACAGCGGACAGCTGTCTTTTTTTGATGATTTCGAAACAGACGATAAATTCAAAAAAGAATTTCAGAAAGTGCCGGATATAAAAGAATGGCCGAGTTCCCAGCTTCTGGCTTTCGAAAAAGAATTGCTTGGATTTTATATAACGGGCCATCCGCTTGCCGTGTATGAAAAAACACTTAAAATGCTCAGCAAGCACAACAGCGCCAGCCTGGGGGAACTTACCGACGGGGAAGAAGTTTCTTTAGGCGGCATTATAACAAAGGCCAGGTTTACATTTACCAAGAAAACAGGCGAAAAAATGGCTATAATTATTCTGGAGGATTTAAAGGGCAGCGTAGAGACTCTGGTGTTTCCCAGGGCATTTAAATTATCCGGTAAATTTGTCGTAGAGGATGCCATTATATTCGTAAAAGGCACATTGAACCTTCGCGAGGATACGCCTAAAATAATTGTCGAAGAGATACTGCCGATAGATGACGCAAAAAAGAAGTATGTCCATGCGGTGTCGGTTGAGTTAAGGACAAGCGGCTTAGAAAAAAAGACCCTGCAGGATTTAAACGAAATTCTTAAAAAATACAAAGGCACTACGCCGGTTTATTTGAATTTTATCACTCAGGATAAACGTAAATTTCAGATCTCGACAGGTAAAGACATCACTGTCGTACCTACGGATGACTTGATAGAAGAAATAGAGAAGCTTCTCGGACAGGGAACAGTGCGCATGTGGGTATGAGTGAAAAATATTGACGTAATTATTTTTATATGTTAAATTGGTGCAATTAGTTATAACAAAACATAGTCCCTCGCTAGAGTTAAATCCTCGCGCTTGCTCGGATTTTAATAATGCTCGGGACAAAATTTTCTTCGAAAATTTTGGAGGCCGATAATGACAAAAAAAGAAATAGCAATAATGATTGCCGATGAAACCGGCATAAAGCAGATTATAACAAAAAAAGTTATTCAGAAAACCCTGGATAAAATAGTTGATATTTTAGCCAAAGGGGAAACCATAGAACTCCGCAACTTCGGTATATTCAAAGTAAAAGCGAGAAAAGCCAGGATTGCGCGCAATCCGCGCACAGGGGAAACAGTCCAGGTGGCGCCTAAGAAAGCAGTAGTTTTTAAACCAGGCCTTGTAATGAAGCAGAAGGTAAAATAAATGAGGCCCAAACTTATGGAACGAAGTGAACATAAGTTTGTTGGCCGAATTTATTGCGAGCCCGCTCAAGGCGGGCGAAGCAATCCCAAAAATAGAGATTGCTTCCTGCCTACCGGCAGGCAGGCGCTTCGCTCGTAATGACGGATGATTAAAATGATAGAATCTATAAAAGGTACACGCGATATATTGCCTCCTGAATCAGAACTGTGGCGCAGCGCCGAAGCTGTTGCCCGCGGTATTTTCGCAAAAAGCGGCTACGGAGAAATACGCACTCCGATAATAGAGGATTCCGCGCTTTTCATAAGAGGCGTAGGAAAAGACACCGATATCATTCAGAAACAGATGTATAGTTTTACGGATCAGGGCCAAAGGAATATATGCCTGCGGCCTGAAGCAACGGCATCTGTTGTGCGCGCGTATATAGAACACAATTTGCACAAAACCGAAAGTATTGTAAAATTATTCTACTGCGGTACTATGTATAGGAGCGAAAAGCCGCAGGCAGGCAGGCAGAGGGAGTTTACGCAGATAGGCGTGGAAGTATTGGGCTCTTATTCGCCGTATTCGGATTGCGAGATAATCGTATTGCTCGATGATATATTAAAGGCGCTGCATGTCGGGGATTATCAGTTTAAAATCAATTCGCTGGGCTGCGAAAAAGATAAAGAAAAATTTAAGGGCTATTTGAAGCAATCCATCAAAAAAGATGTGAAAAAAATGTGCGAAGACTGTCAGAGGCGCTATGCGAGCAATATACTGCGTATACTGGACTGCAAAAATGAGCAGTGCAGGACAATACTGGAGTCTTTGGACATAAAACACGATTACCTGTGCGAAGAATGCGCCGCTGATTTCAATAAAATTACAGATACGCTTAAAAATGAAAATATAAATTTTAAAAAAGACCCATTTCTGGTAAGAGGGCTCGATTATTACACAAAGGTAGTGTTTGAAGTAACAGCTAAAGGGCTGGGTTCGCAGGATGCCATTGCCGCTGGGGGCAGGTATAATAATCTTGTTAAAGAGTTAGGCGGCCCGCAAACAGGCGCCTGCGGATTTGCCATCGGCGTAGAAAGGCTTATGGCTGTCGCAGCGTGCGATAAAATATATCAGGAAAAACCCCTGGATTTATTTTTAGTCTGCATGAACGATAAAGCGTCGCAGGAAGCGTTTTATATCCTGCATAAATTAAGATTACGCGGCATTTCCTGCGATATGGATTATTCCACGAAATCTTTAAAAGCCCAGATGCGCTATGCGGATAAGATTAAAGCCGGATTCGTTATCGTGATAGGCGAGAACGAACTCACAAGCCGGCAGGGAATGCTCAAGAACATGAAGACAGGAGATCAAAAACAAATAACATTAGATAAAATAGCGGAGTCACTATGTTAAGGACGCACACTTGCGGCGAACTGAAAGTTTCGGATAAAGATAAAACAGTAGCTATATGCGGATGGGTATCGACTATACGCGATCACGGCGGTGTTTTATTCATAGACCTTCGCGACAGGTATGGCATCACCCAGGTTTTATTTAATCCTAAAATAGATAAATTACTGCACGATGAGGCGCAGAAATTAGGCAATGAATACGTGATACGGATAAAAGGTATTGTAAAAGAGCGCCCGCAGGGAACGGAAAATAAAAACATAAGCACAGGCGGGATAGAGATAGAGGCGTCGCGCCTGGAAGTGCTTAATTCGGCAGAGCCGCCTATATTTGAGATAAGCGATGACTCGGCCCTTTCGGAGGATCTGCGTTATAAATACCGCTATCTGGATTTAAGGCGCCCCCGGATGCAGAAAAGTATGCTGTTTCGGCATAAATTTTTTAAAGCAACAAGAGATTATATGGAAGGCCACGATTTCATGGATGTCGAAACTCCGATATTGACGAAATCAACGCCTGAAGGCGCCAGGGACTATCTTGTTCCGAGCCGCCTCGCTCAGGGTAAGTTTTTTGCGCTTCCACAATCACCCCAGCTTTTTAAGCAGATACTTATGGTCGGCGGTATAGACAGGTATTTTCAGATAGCTAAATGTTTCAGGGATGAAGACCTGCGCGCGGACCGCCAGCCGGAATTTACACAGCTTGATATAGAAATGTCGTTTATCGAAGAGGAAGATATATTTTCGCTGATAGAAGGCCTGCTCTTAAAAGTATTCAGGGACACGCTTAAAGTTAATCTTGAGATTCCTTTTCCGCGGCTTAGTTATGCCGAGGCAATAAAAAGATTCGGCACCGATAAACCGGATATACGCTTTGGCCTGGAATTGACGGATTTGACCGAAATAGCCGGGGACTGCGATTTTAAGGTATTTAAAGACGCGTCAGCGGCAGGCATAGTAAAAGGATTGGCGATAAAAGACAAAGGCAGCTTTTCAAGAAGCAGGATAGACTCGCTTACCGAATACGTTAAAACTTTAGGCGCGAAAGGCCTGGCGTATTTTAAGGTTGAAAACAATAAACTTACCGGGCCTATTGCCAAGTTTTTCGATGACCAGGTTCAGAAAGCTATAATGGATAAAACCGGCGCGAGCGACGGGGATATATTATTTTTTATCGCGGATGAGGCAAAAAGGGCCAATTATATACTGGATGATCTGCGCAGAAAACTTGCCGCGGAGGAAAAACTTATAGATAAAAGCATATTTAAATTTTTATGGATTACGGAATTCCCTCTTTTTGCCTACAACGCAGAGGAAAAGAGATGGGAGTCCGAGCACCACCCATTTACCGCGCCGCATTCCGATGACATAAAAGGTATGGAGGAAAATTTAGGCAGAATCAGGTCGCGTTCTTACGATATCGTGTTAAACGGTACAGAGATAGGTTCAGGCAGCATAAGAATACATAATCAGGATCTGCAAAAAAGGATTTTTAAAATTATAGGAATAGATGATGCCTCGGCAGAAAAGAAATTCGGGTTTCTGACAAAGGCATTTAAATACGGCGCTCCTCCGCACGGTGGAATAGCTTTAGGCCTTGACAGGCTTATCGCTATAATTACCGGATGCGATTCCATAAGGGATGTGATAGCGTTCCCGAAGACACAGCGCGCTGTTTGTATGCTTACCGACGCGCCGTCGGAAGTGGAAAAAGAACAGCTGAACGAATTAGGATTAAAAATTTCCGCCGGAAGCGGACCCGCCATTGGCGGAAAAAAGTAGGAGGTATGGCATGGTAAAGGTGTTGGGCGTAGTTATTTTATTATCGGTGGTCATGTTTTCAGGCTGTGTTACTGTAGAAAAAGTAGTAAGGGAAAGGGTTGATCAGGATGTATCCGGAAACAAAGGTTATATAAAGGGAACTTCTTATGAGGCGCCGGCTGCCAAAAAGACCACAAGGGAATATATAGACGTGAGAGTTGAAATGCCGACATGGGCGGAAATAACCTCTAAAGCTAAACCATATCAGAAGAAGACAAAAGATTCCGGTATGCCTTCAGAAGGTAACCGCGGTTATGTTGCTCAGGAAAACATCAAAGAACCTCAGGCGTACAGACAGGAAGAATATTCATATGAGCCTGTTGCGCAAAAGGAACCTGCCAGGATAACGCCTTCCGCCGAAGTTACTTATAAAGTAAAAGAAGGAGATTCTCTCGGTAAAATAGCAAAGAAATTTTACGGAAAATCATCAAAGTGGACCGTGATTTACGAAGCTAATATGAGCAAGATAAAAGACCCGCAGAATATAAAGCCCGGCATCGAGCTGGTTATTCCTCAGGGCCAGGAAACGGAATCCAAAAATATAAAATAAAGGCGCGGAATGAAAAAGATAAGATTTAAATCCAGGATAAAAGTTTCTAGTATATTTAAAGCAAAGCAGGCGCTTGCCTTTCTGAATGTACGGAAAAATACCGCAGCCGGGGTGTATTTATTTATTGCGGCATTAATTATAATAGCCATTGCCTCTGTCGCAGATGTTCCGACAAAGGGCGAGCTGCATGAAGGCGATGTTGCCGCCGAAGATATATACGCGCCTTTTGATTTTACATATTTATGGGGTATAAATAAGGAAAAGACAGGGGCCCAGCAGAAGGCAGCTGCTTCGTTAGTGGATGACATATATACAATGGATTTAAATGTACTAAACGAAGCGAAAAATAGGGTAAACACATTTTTTGACAGCTTAAACAAAAATGCCGACGCATACAATATAAAAGTTTCCGGCGAGAGCTTAAAAGAGCTTGCGTCTTTTCAGGACAAGGAGAAACTACGCCAGGTTTGTTTATCCGCATTGGACGCCGTTTTATCCGAACCAACGACCTCTGAATCCTACAAAGACAAACTTTCCGCAGACAAGGCAAAGAAAATTACCGTTAAAACCACGGAAGATAAAACAGAGCGCAGTATCAGCCCCTCGGATATATTGTCGCTTGTTAAAGCTAAAGACCGCCTTGATGAATATATAGAGAAGAACCTGGATACTGCCCGGGCAGTAAAAAAAGCTGTTGCGGAGATTTTGGCAGCTCAGCCTGCCGCGAACCTTGTTTATGACGAACAAAAGACCGCGCTTATGCGTAAAGAGGCGGAGAATTCGGTAAAGCCTGTCTATATTCAGTACGATGTTAAAAAGGGCGAGATTATAATTTTTAAAGGCGAAAGAGTAAGCTCTCTGGCATTGGCCAAATTAGCTGAAATAAAAGAACTTACGCAAAAAAACGAGGACGTAAGGTTTTTCTTTAATTTCGGCCTTATCCTGATGCTGTTGTTTTTTATTCTTGTTATATACACCAGGTTGTTTGAGCCTGAAATGCTGCGCGATAACAAAGCGGTATTGCTTATATGCCTTTTGCTTATTCTTATAACAGCAATATCCAAGATAATAGTAATGTCTCCGCTGTCAGGCTATCTTATTCCGGTTGCCAGCGTTACTATGCTTTTTACGCTGCTTGTAGGCAATACAGCGGTATTTCCGCTGTTAATCATAATGAGTTTTATCGTTTCGGTAATGATGGGCCTGCAGTTTAATATGTTTTTAGTCACGCTAATGAGCTCTATTATAGGAGTATTTGTCGTAAAGGAGACCAGGCGCAGGTCGCATCTGCTTAAAGCGGGCCTGTATCTCGGAGTGGCTAATTTTATCTGCGTAGCGTCATTAGCGCTGCTTGAGAACCTGGACATTAATGTTATGTTGACAGAGGGCGCCTGGGGAATAGGCGGAGGATTTTTTTCGGCAGCGCTTACCATGCTTTGCCTTCCGGCATTCGAAAGGATATTTCATCTGACCACCAATATAGGGCTGCTTGAACTCGCGGATTTAAATCACCCGCTGCTGCGCGAAATGGCAAACAAGGCCCCGGGCACATATCACCACAGTTTGATCGTGGGTAATCTCGCGGAAGTTGCCTGCGAGTCTATAGGCGCGAATTCGCTGCTGGCGCGTGTCGGGGCATATTATCATGATATAGGAAAAATCGGCAAAGCCGAATATTTCAGCGAGAACGAACCCATAACTACGACTTCTCATGATGACCTGACGCCTTATATGAGCTCTCTGATAATCACAAATCACGTTAAAGACGGTGTGGACCTTGCTAAAAAATACAATCTGCCTCAGCCTATTATCGACATGATAGAACAGCATCACGGCTCAGGCCTTATATATTATTTTTATCAGAAAGCGCTGGAAAAGGGCCGGGAAGAGGAGGCGGTAAAAGAAGAAGGCTTCAGGTACCCCGGGCCAAAACCGCAGACAAAAGAAGCGGCGGTGGTGCTTTTGGCTGATTCCGTCGAGGCCGCCTCAAGGACTTTGGCCGACCCTACCCCCGCGCGCCTGGAAGAGCTGGTAAGGCGCATAATAAACAACAAGTTCATCGACAGGCAGTTGGATGAATGCCAGCTTACGCTTCATGACATAGATACGATATCCAAAAACTTTATACGCATATTGATAGGCATATACCACGTCAGGGTGGAGTATCCCACAAACGGTAAACATAAATAAGTGGA
>JAFGKX010000049.1 GCA_016928375.1 Candidatus Omnitrophota bacterium
CTGAAACCGCCTTACTTGCGGATCCATGTTGTGATATTTCCTATTTATTCTATCAGTAGTTTCCTGCCACAGCAATATCTTTTTTAATTGAGCCTCGGATAATATTCTGCTGGCAAGCCCGTCATCGAGATCGTGATTATCGTAGGCAATTTCATCTGCCGCGTCCACTATCTGCGTCTCCAGAGTAGGCGATAACTCCGGCTCAAACTCCGCCGCAGCTTCGGGTATGTCATAGCAGGTTGTATGTTTTATTATGCCTTCGCGCGTTTCCCACGTAAGGTTTAAACCCTTAAAATCAGGGTACCTGCTTTCAAGGCAGTCAACTACTCTTAACCCATGGACGTTATGATTAAACCCGCCGCGGCCTTTCATCATTACGGAAAGTTCTTCTTCTCCGGCGTGGCCGAAAGGCGTATGGCCTAAATCATGGGCGAGGGCAATAGCCTCAGCCAGATCCTCATTTAATCTTAGCGCCCTTGCTATGGAGCGGGCTATCTGAGAAACTTCAAGCGTGTGAGTAAGCCGCGTTCTGTAATGGTCGCCTTCGTGATTTACAAAAACCTGCGTTTTGTATTCCAGGCGCCTGAACGCGGTCGAATGTATTATTCTCTCTCTGTCGCGCTGATATATCGGCCTATACAGATGTTCAAGTTCTTTATTAAGCCTGCCTTTAGAAAGGCCGCTTTTCATCGCATGCGGGGCAAGCAGCTTTTTTTCATACTCATAATACTGTTTAGACTTTAACACCCTTTAATCTCCGGTACAACGAATCAAGCGATTCCGACATTACTTTGGTATGTGTTATAACAGGCATAAAATTCGTGTCACCCAGCCATCGCGGCACTATATGCATATGCACATGCCCTGCAAATCCCGCGCCTGCCACCTTACCGATATTAAAACCGATATTGTATCCTTGAGGCTTAAGCAGTTTTTCAGTGCGGCGCATGCTGTTTTTAGCAAGCGACATAAGTTCGCGTAGTTCGCTTTCGGTTAAATCCAGCAATGTTGATTTATGAGCATACGGCGCAATCATTATATGGCCGTTGTTGTAAGGATAAATATTCAGGATAGAGAAACAGAAATTTCCTCTCTCGACCACAAAGTGTTTTTTATCATCTTTTGATTTTGCTGCTTTACAGAATATACACCCTTTTATCTTTCTGTTGTATACAAACACATTTCTCCAGGGGGCCCACATTTTTTTCATTGTTTTACCTTTTGTTTGTTCTTTTCTGCTTCCAGCCTCTTTTTTGCCTCTTCAAAAAACGGTTCTGCGAATTTACTGTGCCAGGTCCTGTCTTCAAAGCTTCTTTTTTCTACGGTCTGCAGGAAATTTTTAAATTCTTCGTGGTAACTGCCATATATATGGAAACTGTCCGTTATATCGACATACCTGCCTACAAGCACCTGTTCCTTCATTTCCTCGCTCAATTTTTCAGCAATCATCCTCTGCAGGTCCGTAAGCGCAAACATATTCATGAAAGCCGCCTTATACGCATCTCTGGAACGCCAGTGAGTATTCATATTAAGAAAAGGTTTATCATCGCTGCCGCGCGAAATACGAAACCATATGCGCTGAAGGCACGGCGGGTCATCCGTTATTGTATCAATTTTCGGATTCCATGTTATTGCCTGCGCCCGGCGGCTGCATTCCGCATCTTTTAGTTTTTTTATTATATACGCTATCTGGTCTACCACCTTGCCTTCTATTTCATAAGCGAACATCCTCTGGTGGTAAGTATAAGTCCATTTACCTTCCTGCGGCATTATCCAATCATCATGTATGCCATCGACCACTTCCTGGCGGTATACCTCCAGGTCTTCCAATCCGCCCGGAAACGCTCTGTGTATGCGCGGCTGGGCGAAAGGTTCCTGCGCTACCATAATCATTGTCGCATCCCTGCTGGGCGGGTCATTGGGCTTATCGTATTCTGTTTTTATAGGAAAACCGTCTTTCCATGTTTTGATCACTGCCTCTTCCCATACAGCGGGTAATGTCCTGGCCTCAACTTTTATAACAGGTAGTTCATTTGTCATATTTTTACAATCCTGGGTATTATCCCGTCTTCCCCCACATCCAGCACCCCGTATGAATTATACGGCGCGAATACTTTATCCGTAGGAGAACCCGGGTTAAAATAAATGATGCCGCCTTCTTTTTTTATGCTTGGTATATGCGAGTGACCGTATATTATGCATGACAAATTCTTTATGTTGCGGAATTCATTCTTGACAAAATTTATAAGGCTTTCAGGGGAACCTTCTCCGTGAATAAGCCCTATCTTAAAACCTTCCAGATGTAGCGTCTTTTTGGTATGCAGCAGCCTTTTTGTTTTTTCGGAATCCATATTACCGGCAACCGCTATAACAGGCTTTATCTTTTCAAGCTCTTTTAACGCTTCCACTTCTACGATATCACCTGCGTGCAGAATCAGATCTGCATCATTTATATCCTTAAAAATGGCCGCCGGCAGCGACTTTGTTGTCATTGGTATATGCGTGTCAGCCAATACTACTATTTTCATATATTATTTTATTTTTCCCGTAAAGGTTCAGCAAATTATTCAGTTTATCGATAGGCCACAGCCACATTCGCTCTTCCATCGCAAGAAGTTTAGCTTCGGGCGTAATACCGTTTAATAAAATCAATATCTTGCGGCTTACACGGTGTTTTGCCTGCCTGCAGCGGGCCAAGAAATCCGCTATATCGTCTTCATCCGCTGTTTTCTTAAAAACAGAAAACACCCACATTTTGCTTCCGTGCGCCGAAAGCAAAACATGCTCCTTTGTCGTAATCTCGGTATTGATATGTTTAAACATGGGTAACACATGAGTTCTGTTTCCTACGGTTATTTTTTCGTTATCAAAAGAAGATATCAGGTTAAATATTTTATCATCTATCTGCCTTTGCTGCTCCCTTACAAAGCCTTCCGTTATTTCTCTTACTTTAGCAATAAGTTTTTCTGCATCGGCATACTGATCCAGGCTGAAACGCGGCGCGGTC
Source organism: Candidatus Omnitrophota bacterium (assembly GCA_016928375.1). Classification (GTDB taxonomy): domain Bacteria; phylum Omnitrophota; class Gorgyraeia; order JABMRG01; family JAFGKX01; genus JAFGKX01. The sequence continues at coordinate 3,008 of JAFGKX010000049.1, forward strand.
TCAACTTCCTTCAGCATAAGCCACACCTTGAACATCTCATCTTCTATTGTATACAGAGGGCCGTTTTTAACAGCAATCTCACAGCCTATCAGCCCGTCCAGAAGCCTGCGCACGCCGTCTTTGGAATGCCTGGATTTTACTGCTATGCTTGATAGTTTATTTTCGGAGAGCATGGCGTTAAAAACCTTAAGACAGGTTTTTGAATCGCTTATGCCGGACAGCGTTTCCATGATTCTTGAAAAATACTGATTAATAGGCGAATGCGGAGAAAGCATGGCGTTGCATAGTATATAATTAAAATCCTCGCTGGTGATTTTTTGCATACCGCTGTTTTTGCACCTGACTGCGATAAAATCCGTAAGTATGTTGAGATAAAAAGGCTCGCTGTCCGTAAAAGCTATCAAAAGCTTTTTTATATCATCCGATAATGTTATGTTAGCGCAGCGTGATTCTATAAAATCCATCGACTCCAGGCAAGAAAACGGCTCAAGCTCAAGCGTCTGAAATTTACCGAAAAGCAGTGATAATTTTTCGGAAAGTATATTTTTTGAATTGGCATTCGGCCTGCCGCATAGCATATAAAGGCTCGCCTTCTGCAGCATAATGCTATCCCCTAAAACACTGAATGGCTGGTTAAGCCCGTAACCGGCAAACTCTTCGAAGTTATCTATGATAACAAGGCACAATTTTCCGGTTTCCTGCGAAAAACAGCCGGGCAGGCTCAATAGTTCGGCAAATGCCGCATCGAGTTTGCCGGATTTAACATGGGAATAAATACTTTTTATTTTTTTGTGGGTTTTGGGCAGATCTGCTGATATGGTATCAATAAATAAATGAAGGTCCTGGCCTATCTGTCTTTTACCCTCGTAATGATAATTCAACAACATCCCTATAAACTGGTCGATGAATGCCGCATACGATAGTATAGACAGATCAACGTAAATTGGCGCAATATCGGTTTTATCCAAGCTGGATAAAAAATTCAGCAAAAGCCGGCTTTTACCGCTTAAACGTTTTCCGAGTATGGCTACGTTATGCCTATATTCTTTCTTCAGGTCCGAAACTTTCTTGTGCAGAAAATCCAGTTCTTTCGTCCTGCCGAAAAATGTATCGTTTATTTTTAAACCGTTATCTATATCCATAAATTTTAAGGTAAATAATAAAATGGATTCTGCGGCTTCTGGGCTTTTCTTATCTCGAAATGCAGAACATGACTGCCAAACCTGGAACTATCCCCTACCCTGGCAATAAGCTGGCCTCTTTTTACCTTATCGCCTGCCTTGACCAAGTTTTCCGAATTATGCGTATATACGGTAGAATAACCGCCGCTATGGTCTATGATTATGGTCTTGCCGAATCCTTTTACTTTATCGTCGCAAAAAGACACGGTTCCGTCATGCGCGGCGCAGACAGGGGCATTTTTATACGTTAAAATATCTATTCCATTGTTAACAATATTATTACGCTTTTGTCCGAAATAAGAAATTACGCTGCCGTCAACAGGCCACATAAACCCCATATTGAAAGAGCCTGAGCCTGAAAACGTAGTTTCTATTTTTTTCTCCGGCTGCGGTATAAAAAGCATCTGGCCTGCCTCTATACGCGAGGGGTCCTGCAGCCTGTTGGCAATCGCCACTTTACTTATTTCGATATTATATGACTTTGCTATCGCCCACAAAGTCTGGCCTTCCGTTACTCTGTGATAAAAACCTGCTTCGGATGGGGCAGGCAAAGGA
>JAFGKX010000050.1 GCA_016928375.1 Candidatus Omnitrophota bacterium
ACAGGACAATTCTAAATCGTTAAAAACAGGACATTTTAAAATCTGGTTGACATATTAATTTTTTATTCTTGATTAGCCATTTCGTTTGTAGTATTATGAAAACAAAAAGGAAATAAGCATGAATTACACGCCCTTTGTGTCTATTATCATTCCGGTAAGAAATGCCGCAAGAACCATAGACAAGACATTTGAATACCTGTTTAATGTCGATTATCCGCGCGACAAATGGGAAATAGTCATAGCTGACGGCGGAAGCACAGACGATACATTAAAAGTAATAGCAGCCGCGCAGAAAAAATATTCGTTCATAAAACTAGTCAAGATAGAGAATTGCCCTTCACCGGCGTTTGCCAGAAATAAAGCGCTAGATGAGGTATCGGGAGAGTTTATATTCTTTACGGACGGGGATTGCGCGCCGTGCAAGGAATGGATTACGGAGATACTGAAGCACTTCGAGAGAGACGAAAAGCTAGGCGTAGTCGGCGGAGAAATATACACATTAAGAGTAGACCCCGACAACTTAACCGAGGCATGGTGCGAACATTTTAAGTTTAATATGGTATCTCCCAGGTATGGGTTTATAAAAGAAGGTTATTTCCCTGAATTAAGCGACAGGCATCCGACGCAGATAGCGGGGCACAGGGCTTATTTTTTCGTGACTGCAAATGTGGCGTACCGCAAAAAAGCCATAGACTCCGCAAGCGCAAGGTTCTGGGAGCACAAGACCGGAGAAGATATGGATTTTTGTATGCAAATACGTAATGCCGGCTGGAAATTATATTTTGCGCCAAAAGCCAAAGTTGACCATATGCACAGGGCTACCCCCGAAGCGCTTTTAAAGGTATGGGTGACATACGGCATAGCTCATCCGCCGCTTCTGGCAAAATACAGCACTAGCCACATGGAGATAGTGTTTCAATTCTTGAAAAAATCCCCCATAATTACGATCCCATTTCCTATAAGAGGTTTTATATATCTTGGAAATTTTCATATGATGCATATATTTGGTTTAGCCAGTTTGATATTTTTGATCTTGGCCCTGTTTAATTCATCGTTATGGTTATTTTTTATAATATCTCTCGCTCTTACGGGTTATTTCAAATACCAGTATATTAAATGGTGTTTTTATATGGAGCCCAAAAAAAATCTTCTTACCTGGTGTAAAATGAAATACCTGACCAATTTGATGTTCAGCGTAGGCGCGCTGAAAGGCTCAAGAAAATATAAAACATTCTGCATAGAACCAAGCTTTTAAAAAAATGCCTAAGTTAAAAATTTTATCTATAGCTGCTGTATTTATAATATTGTTGGGCTATGTCTTTGTTTCCGCGGCGGAACTACCGAAGTGGTTTCCGTTTAAGAAAAAAGATTCGCTTAATGAATGGGAAGAAAAGATATTCAAGGGCAGGGTCCTTTATTCGGTGAAAGCAACAAAAACCGACGGATACTTATCCGCAATCAGTAAAAACGCGGCTTCCGGAATTTTTTACCGCATAAGATTTAATCCCAAAAAGACCCCTTTGGTCAGCTGGAAATGGAAGGTTGTAAAATTTCCCGAGGCATCTAAGGTCAAGCTTGTCGTAGACAGTGAGTGGATAGAAAAAGATGACTATGCCGCAAGGTTTTATGTAATATTTCCGAAACTTGCGTTCAATCTGACCAAGACGCTCGAATATGTATGGGACAAGCAGGTGCCCAAAGGCACAATTCTTACAAGCCCATATTATAAAAATATAAAGATTATAGTACTTGAATCAGGCAGGGAGCATATTAACAGATGGGTTCTCGAGAAAAGAAACATATATGATGATTTTAAGCAGGCATTCGGCCTGGAACCGGGAGAAGCCGGCGCTATAGCTATTATGACCGATACGGATGATACTGCCAGTACTGCAGAGGCGTATTATGACGAAATAAGAGTGGGGTATAAAAATGGAACAGAATAGAAGAAAAAATAAAATTATACAGGGCCCTATACAGAAAAAGCTGCTGCTTCTGGTGTTCTTTGCAGCGGTAATACCCGCAGGCATAATAACAGTATGCCTGTATTACCTGATATTTAATTTACTCGCATGGCAGATAGGAATTCCTGAGGCAGTCGCGTATAACCTGATACCGGTAGCGCAAAAAGTAAATCTTATCATTATGATAACTATACCGATAGCTTTAATAATAATCTGGGTTATAGCGCTTGAGCTGTCGCACAGAATAGCGGGGCCGATATACCGGCTGGAGAAAGACCTCGATGCCATAATAGCAGGCACAAAAAAAGGCCCTATACAGCTTCGTAAAAATGATTTACTTAAAGAATTAGCGGATAAAATAAATAAAGCGATACGTTAAATAGAGGCCCTTAGTTGTTTTTCGGCATCTATAATACCGTGATTGATCAGGCAAAGAGTATTTTTTATCTTTCCCTTAAGTTCCGTGGAATCGGAAGCTTTCATTATCTCGCGAAGTATCTGCAAACTCATCCTGAAATAGCGTATAATCTCTCCCTCGTCCGCATTCGTATAATGTAAAATTTTGTCGAATTTCTCATTGTTCATCCATGCGTCAAGGCATGGGCTTAAGTTATAATGATACTCCTTGCTCATCGGGTTTATTTTAAATTTCTTCTCGATCTTATGAACACCATACATCAGGCTTGTCGTTATATTGCACAGATTCTTTACCTTTTTATCGGGTTTTGCGTGCATAGCGCCTTTTCTCGGCTCATACACAAGCGCGAGGCACAGAGCCCCAAGCTCATACTCCGAAAGCCGTTCAAGCATGCCCCGCTCGTAAAATTCAGACAAAGGAAGTTCGTATCCGTATACCCTGCTCGCAAACTCGCCTTTTTGAGTAAGCTGATTTTGCCTTATGTAGCCTAATTCCTTCAGTATTTTTACTTTGTTGTGCAAAAGCTCCACAGCCTTATCCTGAATCTTCTTTCTTTCCTGGAAATAATGAAAGGACAAGGGGTAGATTTCATATAATTTCTCGTTATGCTTTCTGTAAAGATTGAGCAATGTGGCGTAAGAGGCATTGAACTTGCTCCATACTTCTTCAGGCGCGCCCCATACTATTCTTTTTAGTTCATGCGGCTCGATATAATTAGGATTGACCCTTATATACGTAAAACCTTCCAGGTCTATGCCGCGCCTTCCGCAGCGGCCTGCCATCTGATAAAAATCTCTTGTCTTAAGCGAGGCGTGAAATCTTCCGTAGAATTTGCGCAGTTCATCTATAACAACCGTGCGCGCCGGCATATTTATACCTAACGCAAATGTTTCGGTGGTAAATATAACTTTTATAAGGCGGCTTGTAAAAAGCCTTTCTATGACTTCTTTAAGCGTAGGCAGCATGCCCGCGTGATGAAAAGCGACGCCTCTTTCGATTAAAGGCCTGACCGCTGCCGCGGCTTTTTCGTTTACCAAATCGAATCTCTTGCACAAACTATCATATAGATTTATTATTTTATGCTGTTCTTCCATGGATAAAAAATTGAAACTGCGCATTTCATCGGCCAGGTATTCGCATCGCCTGCGGCTGAACGAAAAATAAATACACGGCATCTTGTCGTTTTCAAAAAGATACCTTATCAGAGAATCAGCCCTGTTTGGCCTTAGGTGTTGTTTTTTGAATGAAATCCTATTCGGATGATCCAGTATTTTTCCGTTTGCCTGATAGAAAATATGCAGCGGAACCGGGCGCTTGTCCTCGGTTACGATTTTAACCGGCGCTTTATGTATTGCCTGTATCCAGCCGGCAAATTCGCTTATATTGGGTATAGTTGCCGAAAGCCCTAAAATTTTCATATGGGCAGGCAAAAATATCAGAGATTCCTCCCACACGCTGCCGCGCTCGTAATCATCAAGGTAATGTATCTCGTCGAATATTATCCAGGAATACTTATCCAAAGAACGCGGTTCATCCAGCACCTTATTATGAAATATCTCCGTAGTCATAATAAGCACCGGCGCATCGGGATTTATATTTACGTCGCCGGTTAAAATACCTATTTTATCCGGAAACTTCTCGGTAAAGTCCCTGAATTTTTGGTTAGAAAGCGCTTTTATCGGGGCGGTATAGATTACGCAGCTGTTGTTGGATATGCAGTCTGTAATTATATATTCCGCAATTGCTGTTTTTCCGCTTCCGGTAGGCGCTGAGACAATAACGGAAAAACCGGCCTTGATATATTCTATAGCTTTTTGTTGAAATAAATCGTAAATCATAGTATTATCATTATATAACATTAATGAAATAAAATGAATGAAAATCGTGCCATATTAAAAAAGGGAAAAGACAAGCCTGTAAAAAATCGCCATCACTGGATTTTCTCCGGCGCCATAAAGCATCTGCCTGATTTTGAAAACGGCAGCGTGCTTGATATCTACAGCGCTGAAAATGAATTCCTGGGGCAGGGGTATTTCAATAAAAAAACTTCTATAGCCGCGAGAATGATAAGCTTCGATGACAGGCCTGTTGGCGGGGTAATAAAGGAAAACATACTAAAGGCCATCGAGTGCCGCAGTAAATTTTTCAACAAAGACACTAACGCATACCGCCTGGTTAACGGCGAAGGGGATTTTCTGCCAGGGCTTATAGTAGACAAATACAACGGCGTACTTGTTGTGCAAATTTCTACCCTGGGCATGGAGAAGCTTAAAAATATTGTCATAGATATTCTGGTTGATGCCCTGCGCCCTGAATGTATTTATGAAAAATCGGATATTCCGTCCAGGCGGCAGGAGGGCATGGATGATTATACGGCTGTTTTATATGGGCAATTACCGGATGCTCTCGAAATACTCGAGAACGGGCTGCGTTTTATCATAGATATAAAAAACTGCCAGAAAACCGGATTTTTCCTGGATCAGAGGGAAACAAGAAACCTTACGGGCGCATTTGCCAAAAACAAAAAGGTGCTTAATTGTTTTTCTTATACAGGTGCTTTTTCCGTATACGCCTTAAAAGGCGCTGCGGTAAGTGTTGACTCCGTAGATGAACAGAAAAGCGTTTTGGAACTGGCGAAAAAGAATTTACAGCTTAATGGTTTCGATGCCGATACAAACAAATTTTACGCTGCGGATGTATTCGAATTTCTGCGCAGGGATATACCTGCTTACGATTTTATAATATTGGACCCCCCGGCGTTTGCCAAGAGAAAAACCGATGTTGTAGCGGCATGCCGCGGCTACAAAGATATAAACCGGCTGGCAATGCAAAATATCTCTGCCGGAGGGCTGCTGCTTACATGCTCTTGCTCTTTTTTTGTAAATGAGGGGCTGTTTCAGAAAGTCATATTTGAGGCAGCGAAAGACGCCGGAAGAAACGCCAGGATCATACAGAAACACCGGTTGGCTTATGACCATCCGATAAACATATATCACCCCGAAGGCGATTACTTAAAAAGTTTTTTACTTTATATCGACTAAAACAAAAAGGGAGGTTGAATGAGCGGTAAAAGATCTCGCGGATTAACAATATTCAGTTTCGCGCTGGTGGGAATCTCTATGATATTCATAAATATAGCCATAATGGCCAAGGCAACAGTGTCATTGTACGGAATAGAAAAGCCCATAAGTATAATAGCGGTGCTGGGGTGGCTTGTGCCCGCGCTTTTAGGGTTTGGATTATTAAGGCTAAATAATTTTTTCAGAATAACAACTATATGCATAAGCGCCCTGGTTATTATGTGGACGCCTGTCATGTTTTTTTATTTAAGAGGCACAATTGCGGCCAGAGAGGCAGGACTGCCTGTTTTTTCTAAATATGAATTTATAGATTTATTCCTGCTTCTATTCAGCATATATTCAATATATTTTTTGAACCGGCCCAAGGTGAAAGAGCAATTTAAAGAGACTTTATAAATCCGGTAAGCAGCCTTGCGGCATTTTGCGCGCAAGAAGACAGAGAAGCCTCATCTTCAAAGCCCAGCCCCTCATAAAACGGTTTTTCTTTTATGATATCGCTTACATATAAAACCGCCGCGGCTTTCCTGGATATAAAAGCAGCCGCGGAAAAAAGCGCGGAGCATTCCATATCAACCGCATCTATCCCGTTTTTTATAAAGTAATCAATATATCTTTCTTCCAGTTTTATGGAGCCAAGCGTGGCGCACGACACCTGTTTTATGGAAGCGCTATGAGAAATAAGTTTTTCACGCAGCCCCTTATCCGGATAAAAAACTTTTACTTTATGGTCTTTATGCAGCATATCGCTGAAGCTTTCGAAAGAATAACATTTATCAGGGCATATGATGCTTCCTATGCTTAATGGTTTTGCGGCTTTCACCAGGCCGCAGGAGCCGAATAAAATAATATTTTCGCATTTTGTGCGTTCAAGATAAAGCGCGCAGTCTCCCAAAAGCGCGGTGCCTACACCGGTATAAATAAGGCTGAAATCCTCTTTTTGCGCGACGCCGTATAATTTTGCCTTTTTGACATTCTTTACGCCAAAGCCGCTCATCATATCCTTGTTTAAAAAAGGCACAAGCACGCAGGTGCTTTTTATAGCGTCTTTATCTATTCCGAACAACAGCTTAAAATCATCCATATATCAATATCCTTTCTTGAATTTTCTTATTTTTATATTATAATAATACTACCCATAAAGGTCAAGGAGGCAATTGAATGCTTATACTGGCATCGAAATCAAAGCGCAGGCAGGCAATTTTATCATCATGCGGCATAAAATATAAAATAATAGTCACCAATGTCAGAGAACACCTTAATCAGCATATGGACATACCGTATCTTGTAACGCTAAACGCTAAGACTAAGGCTGAGCATGCCGCGAGGCTTTGCAACAAAAACGATATTGTGCTCGGCGTTGACACGCTTGTATCCATAAATAACAAAACAATAGGCAAACCCAAAGATAAAAAACATGCGTTATTCATGCTTAAGAAATTATCCGGAAATACTTTAAAGGTATATACAGGGCTTTATCTTTTGAATAAAAACACAGGTAAAGGCTACACAGCGCATGATGAGACATTCTTAAGGGTGAGAAAGATAGAAAAGCCGGATATACCGAAATTTTTTAAACTGCTTTCGCCTTATGACAGGGCAGGCGGTTTTTCTATTGAGGGTGTCGGCTCCATACTTTTCGATAACTTAAAAGGCTCGTATTTTAACGTGCTAGGGCTTCCTATGGGGGCATTGGCTGATTTGTTTAAAAAAGCAAATCTGAATATCCTGGATTTTATTAACCTATCGTCATTGCGAGGAAGCCCGACCTGTCCCGAGCGAAGTCGAGGGAAGGGCTGACGAAGCAATCTCAATGACGGGCTTGCAATTACATAGTTTATTATGCAATACAAAAAATTACCAAATGCAGATTTAAATATCTCCGTTATCTCGCTTGGCACGTGGGTATTCGGCGGAGATGTATTCGGCAAGGCCGAGGAAAAAGACTGCATAGAAGCTGTTCATGCGGCAATAGATAACGGCATAAACTTAATCGATACAGCGCCTATATATGGCTACGGCGCATCCGAAAAAATAGTCGGTAAGGCTATCAAGGGCAAGCGCGACAAAGTAATCATTGCTACAAAATGCGGCTTAAAAGGAAAAGGCCCTGGCATAACAATAGACTTATCCGCAAATTTCATCAAGCAGGAAATAGAAAATTCATTAAAGCGCCTTGAAACAGATTATATAGATTTATACCAGTGCCATTGGTATGACGCAAATACACCTATGCAGGAAACTATGAATGAGCTGTGCGGCCTGCAAAAACAAGGCAAGATAAAATACATAGGCATATCTAATTTCACTGTTGACGCGATTAAAGAGGCGCAAAAATACGCTGATATAAAGACTTTACAGGGCCATTATTCCTTGCTTGAGCGTTCAATAGAAAAAGATATATTACCGTATTGCCAGCAGAAGAATATAGGCATAATAACATACGGCTCATTAGGCGGCGGTATATTAAGCGGTAAATATGAAAAAGAGCCAAAGTTTGCAGGTTCGGACGCGCGCTCATTTTTCTATAAATTTTATAAAGGCGCCGGGTTTGAGCAATCCAAAAAAACAATCGCTGCATTGAAAGAAATCTCCGAAAGAATAAAAAAACCTGCAGCTCAAATAGCGCTTAATTGGATACGCCAGAAACCGGGTATCTTAAGCGCGATAGCAGGCGCGCGAAATTCCATCCAGGCAGCGGCAAACGCCGCTTCAGCTGATTGGGAGCTTTCCCCGCAAGACATAAAGCTTCTTGATAATGCACTATGATTACCCCTGACAAGGTAAAAAACTACGTTAAAAAGGCCTTTCCGCATTTTGGAATAAATAAACAATTCCAGATAACCCGCCTTATATACGAAACAGCGAAAAGAGAACGCCTGCCATTAGAAAATATAAAAAAAGATATATCCAAATATGAAAAATTCGATTGCTTAAAGCGATACCTTGTTGACAGGCGCTATCCCGGATTAAGCATAGATGAAAGAAATAAAAAGTTATACCTGCCGCAATTACAAATAAATCCCAAATGCGAAACTAAGATAGGGAAGCTTTCCGTAAGCCCTAAAAATATTTACATAGAAGAGAGCGTGAAATCAAGCTTCTTGGCGAATCGTTTTAAAGATAAATTCCCTAAAGCGAAATTCGCTATTATTCCGTCGATAAAATCATTCATCAAAGACCGTAAATTCAGCATATCCGATTACAATAAAAGACAGGATAATTTTTTTATAATCCGGGAAAGATTCGATTTTTTTAAAATCTGTCCATGCACAAAATCTGCCAAGCGATGCGGCTATCACATATTTAACCTTGGGATGGGCTGTGTATATGAATGCACTTATTGCTATCTGCAGGAATACACAAATTCACCGGGCATAATCATACCGGCTAATATTGAGGATTTCTTTGATGCATTTAAAAGCTACAAGCACAATATAAGATTAGGCACGGGAGAATTTACAGATTCTCTGGCGCTTGATGATATAACGGGATTTTCACCGATGCTGATAGATTTTTTCAAAAACTATCCTGAAAGCACTTTTGAATTTAAAACAAAGAGCAATAATATAAAGGCATTGCTTTTAGCCAAACCTTCAAAAAATATAGTAATAGGCTGGTCCTTAAACCCGCAAAAAATAATTAATCAAAATGAATTTTATTCTACATCACTCGCAGAGCGCATAAAAGCAGCGAAAGATTGTATTGCATCCGGATACAGCGTCGCGTTTCACTTTGATCCGATTATATATTATGATGGCTGGAGCAAGGATTATAAGCAGGTGGTTGACCTTATATTCGATACAATACCGGATAAACATATAAAATGGATAAGCCTGGGAACGTTAAGGTTCTCGCCTGTACTTAAGAAAATAATAGAAAACAGGTTCCCTGGAAACACCATACTCGATGGCGAACTATTCCTCGGTTTCGATAACAAAATGCGCTTCTCTGACAAAGTCCGCTATGGCATATACGAGAATATGCGCGGGTGGATAAAGCAGAGAAGCAAGGGTCCTTTTGTATACACTTGCATGGAGCGATAATAAATAAGTTCGCTTGCGGGTCCTGTCCGGTGAAGGCGGTTAATGGGCCCCTCCGCCCGGTGTGGATCCTCCCATTTCCCGCCTTCCCCGGCCACCCGCCAGCATAGCTTATTTTCAGTCGCTCCGGCAACAGGCAAAACCTTCGCTACAGCGGCCAAAACCTGCTATAAACTTATCCAAATTGGCCACTTGACGTCGATATATCTATGTGGTA
>JAFGKX010000051.1 GCA_016928375.1 Candidatus Omnitrophota bacterium
CAAAACTGACTTCGTAAATTTTGGAGGGTTAAATGAAAGAAGTAAAAACAAATAACGATGTTTACAAAATCGTAAAAGAGAAAAAAATACACAATATACACCTTTGGTTTACCGATATATTGGGCAACCTTAAGTGTTGTTCCATCACCGATACCGAGCTAAAGGATGTGCTTGAGCACGGAAAAGGTTTTGACGGTTCATCTATAACAGGTTTTGCGGAGGCCGAGGAAAGTGATATACTCGCAAAGCCCGACCCTGCAACTTTTTGTATACTTCCCTGGGAAGGCAAGGAAAATCCGGTAGGCAGGATGTTTTGCGATATATTAAATCCCGACGGGACGCCATATACCGGGGATCCCAGGTATGCGTTAAAAAGAAACATAGAAAGAGCGAAAAAAATGGGCCTTACCTTTTATGTGGGCCCTGAAATAGAATATTTTTATTTTAAAAGATCGACGAAGCCTGAGATAGTGGATGAGGGCCATTACTTTGATGTAATCCCGAATGATTTAGCGAATAAACTGCGCAAGCAAACCATAGAAGTATTGAAAAAAGTAGGCATACAAATAGAGGCATCGCACCATGAAGTTGCGCCAAGCCAGCATGAAATAGACCCGCGTTACAATGAGGCCCTTGCAATGGCGGATAAAGTAATGACTTTTAAATTTGTGATAAAAGAAGTAGCGCAAAAAGAAGGTGTATACGCCACATTTATGCCCAAGCCTATATTTGGCGAAGCAGGCTCTGGCATGCACGTGCATCAATCTTTGTTTCGCGGCGCAACAAACGCATTTTTTTCTAAAACTGACAAAAGCCACCTATCAAACATGGCCAAGTATTTTATAGCGGGCCAGCTGAAACACGCAAGAGAAATTTGCGCCGTAACAGCGCAATGGGTTAATTCCTATAAAAGATTAGTGCCCGGCTATGAAGCGCCTGTATATATTTCCTGGGCGCAGAAAAACAGGACTGCATTAATAAGAATTCCTGTGTATAAACCCGGTAACTCCAAGGCAACACGCGTAGAGCTTCGCTGCCCCGACCCTGCGTGCAACCCATACCTGGCGTTTGCAGTGATGCTTGCAGCCGGCATGGAGGGCATTGAGAAAAAATACCAGATCCCTGATCCGATAGAGCCTAATATATATAAAATGGAAATGGAAGAAAGGGAAGCGCGCGGATTAAAATCGCTGCCTGTGAATTTACTTGAGGCGATAAAAGAAGCGGAAAAAAGCAAGCTTGTAAAAGAAGCGCTGGGCGGACATATCCATTCAAGATTTCTGCATAATAAAATCAAAGATTGGGAAGACGACAGAATACAAGTTACCTCGCACGAGATTCAGAAATATTTGCCGATATTATAGGAATTTTACTACTTCTTCTGCGGCGCGGAAAGAGGCTCCGGGTGAGCCCAGAGAAGATTTTACTGCGGCGAGTTGTCTCTTTATATTATCATAACAATCCTTATCTTTGAGCAGCTTAACCATATATTCTGCGATTAAATTAGGCCTTGCCTCATATTGTATGAATTCCTCGACTATCTTTTTGCCCGCCACTACATTTACAAGCCCTATATAAGGTATTTTAATCATCGGCCGCACAAACAAATACAGCAATGATGAAACCTTATATACAATAGCCATAGGCACGCCTAAAAGCGCTGTTTCTAATGTTGCGGTGCCTGACGCTACCATTACAGCCTTGCACGCGCTTACAGCATTATAAGGATCATTTTTGATTACGCAGGCATCAAACCGCATATTTTTTAAAATATTATTTATCGATTGCGGCTCAATAGTATTTGCGATAGGCAATAAGAACTGCACGTTGCCGCTGCCTATATTTTTTTGTATAATTTTTGCCGACTCTATCATAATAGGCAGTATTCTCAATACCTCATTTTTTCTTGAACCCGGTAGAATGCCTATGGTTAGTTTTTCTAAACTTAAACCCAGTTGTTTCAAAAAGTCATCTTTTGTTTTTTCGCTTTTTACGCTGTCAAGCAAAGGATGCCCCACAAAAGAAACATCGACATTGTTTTCTTTATATAAAGTCTCTTCGAATTTGAATAGAACAAGCATTTTATCGACGAGATCTCTTATTTTTTTTATTCTTCCTCTTCCCCATGCCCAGACCTGAGGGCTGATGTAGTACACAACGGGGACTTTATGTTTTTTAAGGAATTTAGCTATTTTTAAATTAAACCCGGGATAATCTATCAGAACGGCGCAATCAGGCACATCTTTTTCTATGCGCAGGCAGGTATCATCGTACGCTTTTTTTAATTCGTTGTAATGTTTTATTGCATCGACAGGGCCTATTACCGCCATGCCGGCTATGTTATGTATGATTTCTACGCCCGCATTCTGCATGTCTTTGCCGCCAAGCCCGTAAAAAGATACATCGCTTTTTAGCGCGCGTATAGATTTTACAAGGCTTGAGCCATGGTAGTCGCTCGATGCCTCACCGGCTATTATTAAGATTTTTTTAGGCATAGTTAATTTTTTAAATGGATTTTTTGGGTAATATCCAGGGCTATCTTTAACGCGCCTCTGGCTTCTTCGCCCGATACGATTGGTTTTTTACCGCTTTTTATACATTCTATGAAAGAAGATAGTTCTTTCATCAGCGGATTTTCTTTTTTTATGTCTATTTTTTTAGGTATGATTAATTTACCGAATTTTCTGTAAAGCATTGCCTCCTGCGCTATGTAATCTATCGAAATATAAGCCCCGGGCTGAAATATTCTTATCTTCCGCAGCGGCCTTAAACTTACCCGGCTTGCGTTGATATTGCATATGGCGCCGTTTTTGAATTTAATACGGGTATTAGCTATATCCTCGTGCTTTGTCAATATGTCTATTCCGACGGCATCGATATCAACGACCTCACTTTTTATAAGTCCAAGTATTATGTCTATGTCGTGGATCATTAAATCCAGCACCACGCCTACATCAGAAGCCCTGGCGGAAAACGGGCCGAGCCTGTCGCATTCTATGAATTTTATATCGCCTTTTAATTTTTGAAATGCCTCTATTGCCGCATTGAACCGTTCGATGTGCCCCACGGAAAGGGTGACATCATTTTCGCGCGCCAGATGCAGCAGGGAATCAGCTTCTTTTAAGGTGGTGGCTATGGGTTTTTCTATTAAGATATGGATTTTCTCTTTTAAAAAATCCTTTGCTATTTTATA
>JAFGKX010000052.1 GCA_016928375.1 Candidatus Omnitrophota bacterium
ACGATAATAACCCAGCTTTTAAACGGCAACGATAAAATAAAATTAGGATCGTTAAATCCTACCAGAGATTTTAATTATGTAAAAGATACAAGCAATGCATTTTTGGCAATAGCTAATTCTGATAAAGTAATGGGCGAGGAAATCAATATAGCAAGCGAGCAGGACATAAGCATAAAACAATTGGCTGAAAAAATAATAAAAAAGATTAATCCTAAAGCTGCGTTAATTTTGGACAAAGACAGGGTCAGGCCTGAAAACTCGGAAGTAGGAAAGCTTTTAGGCAGTAATAAAAAAATAAAGAAATTAACCGATTGGAGGCCTGCGTATGATTTGGATAAAGGCCTTGAAGAAACAATCAGCTGGTTTAAGGATAAAAAGAACTTAAGCCTGTATAAATCGGATATTTACAATGTTTAAGAACCTATATTTAGATGCACCTAATATCGGGAAACTGGAAAAACAGTATCTCTCAAAGGCAATAGATACTGGGTATGTTTCGACTATCGGGCCCTATGTATCGGAATTTGAAGAAGAATTCGCCAAATACCTGAAAATAAAAAATACTGTATCCACACAAAGCGGAACAGCAGCGCTGCATGTTTCTTTGCATGAGCTTGGTATTGGAAAAGGCGATGAAGTAATAGCGCCTGTTTTGACATTTGTTGCCACTGTAAATCCTGTTGTGTATGTCGGCGCAAAGCCAGTTTTCGTAGATGTGGATATAGACACATGGACAATAGATCCCTGTGAAATAGAAAAATGTATAACCAAAAAAACAAAGGCGATAATACCGGTTCATCTATATGGCAATCCCTGCAATATGGAAAGAATAAATGCTATCGCAAAAAAACATAAGCTTTATGTGATAGAAGATGCGACCGAAAGCTTAGGTGCTACATATAAAGCTAAGCCCTGCGGCACATTCGGCGATTTCGGCTGTTTTAGCTTTAATGGCAACAAGATCATTACAACAGGCGGCGGCGGTATGGTGGCAGGAAAAAATGATAAAAAAATGAAACATATAAAATTTCTGGTAAATCAAGCTCGGGATGATGCGCAAGGGTATTATCATCCTGAGATTGGATTTAATTACAGGATGACGAACATAGAAGCAGCAATAGGCCTTGCCCAGCTTAAGCGCGTAAATGATTTTATAGCTAAAAAAAGAAAAATACATTCCATATATCAAAATGAATTAGGGAATATAGAGCAAATAGATTTTCAAAAAGAAACCAAGGATGCGAAAAGCTCCTGGTGGCTCACATGCTTTACTGTTAACGACAAATCAGATATGCTTAAGTTAAAAAATAAACTAAAAGATGAAGGCGTTCCCGCAAGAAGGGTGTTCATGCCTGTTGCGGATTTTCCTTTCTATAAAAAATACAAAAAAGAAAATTATGAGAATTCATATGCTATATACGAAAACGGCATTTGTTTGCCAAGTTCCACATTAAACTGCGAAAAAGATATTCATAACGTATGCAAAATCATAAAAAGGTTTTTTAAAAAATGAAAAATAAAATAATCTTAATAGGCGGCGGCGGACATTGCAAAGTTGTCATAGATGCGATCGATCTATCGGGTAAATTTGATATCTATGGGATAGTAGACCCTGCGCTTAAAAAAGACAGTAAAGTTTTAGGTGTTACCGTGATAGGTAAAGATGATATACTGCCTGATATTTTTAAAAAGGTAAAATACGCTTTTATCACAGTCGGCTCCATAGGTAATTGTGAAATAAGAAAGAAAATATACAGCAATCTAAATAAAATCGGTTTTAAATTACCTGTTATAGCGCATCCAAAATCAGTAATAGCGAAAGATGTAATAGCTAATATAGGAGAGGGCACATTTATAGCAGCAGGTGCTATTGTTAATCCCGGGATTGTGATAGGGAAAAATGCAATTATAAATACAAAAGCATCTGTGGACCATGATTGCACAATAGGAGATTTTGTTCATATTGCCCCGGGAGTTACATTAAGCGGAGTGGTGAAAGTGGGCAATGAGACGCATATAGGCACCGGCGCTAATATAATCCAGTGTGTAGCAATAGGAAAAAACTGCATTATCGGCGCAGGCATAACCGTGCGTAAGGATATGAAAAATGGCAAAAAGAATATTCATAATAGCTGAAGCAGGCGTTAATCATAATGGCAACCTAAACATTGCCAAGAAAATGGTGGATGCTGCCAAAAAAGCTGGTGCTGATGCTGTTAAATTCCAGAGTTTTAAAGCAGAAAATCTGGCAAAAGAGTCTGCTAAAAAAGCGCAGTATCAGCAAAGGACAACACCTGCTAATGAATCGCAACTTGATATGCTAAAGAAGCTGGAATTAGGCATGAAGGAACATAAGGCGCTTATAAGTTATTGCAGGAAAAAGGGCATTTTGTTTTTATCAACACCTTTTGATCTAGAAAGCGTGAGTTTGCTTAATAACTTCGGATTAAAAATATTTAAAATACCTTCAGGAGAAATAATCAATTTGCCATTGTTAAGAAAAATAGGCAGTTTAAAGAAAAAGATTATAATGTCAACAGGCATGTCAGATATATGTGATATAAGGAGTGCATTAAATATACTTATAAGCTCTGGGACACCAAAGAAAGACATAACGATTTTGCATTGCAATAGCGAATATCCTACGCCTTATGAAGACGTTAATTTAAAAGCCATGCTTACCATAAAAAATACTTTTGGCGTTGATGTGGGCTATTCCGATCACACAAAAGGAATAGAAATCCCGATTGCTGCGGCAGCATTAGGCGCAAGTGTGATAGAGAAACACTTTACATTGGACAGCAGCATGAAGGGTCCTGATCATAAGGCATCTTTGGAGCCGAAAGAATTTAAAGCCATGACAGATGCAATAAGGCATATAGAAGTTGCTTTAGGTGATGGTATAAAAAAGCCCTCTGCTTCAGAGCGAAAAAACATAAAAGTAGTAAGAAAAAGCATAGTAGCTTTAAAAGATATAAGAAAGGGCGAGTGTTTTACAGAAAAAAACATTACAACAAAAAGGCCTGCAACGGGAGTCAGCCCTATGCAATGGGATATGGCACTAGGAAAAGCTGCAAAAAATAATTTCAGGAAAGATGAGGCAATCACGCTGTGAGGATAGTTTATATAGGCGCAGTCGAATTTAGCCAAAAGGCATTAGAGAAATTAATATCTCTGCGCGCAGATATTGCCGGGGTTATAACGATGAAAAAATCGGATTTTAATGCTGATTTTTGCGATTTATCGCGTATATGCAAGAAAAACAATATAGCTTATAAATATACAAATGATATTAATGCAAATGATAATGTAAAGTGGATAAAAAATCTTAAACCGGATATTATCTTTTGCTTCGGATATTCGCAGATGTTGAAAAAACATATGCTCAAACTTGCGCCTATGGGTTGCGTGGGCTTTCATCCGGCAAAGCTGCCGCAAAACAGAGGCAGGCACCCAATCATATGGGCCTTGGCATTGGGGCTTAAAGAAACAGCATCCACATTTTTCTTTATGGATGAAGGCGCTGACAGCGGAGATATCTTAAGCCAAAAAGATGTAGAAATAGATTATAAGGATGATGCAAGGTCGCTTTACAATAAGATCACTAAAACAGCGCTAAAGCAAATAGAAGTTTTTATACCGAAGCTTAAAAAAAATATATTTCAAATGATTCCTCAGGATGATAAAGCAGCGACTTATTGGAGAAAAAGGCATAAAGCAGACGGAAGGATAGATTTTAGGATGACGGGTGAGGCAATTTATAATTTAGTCAGGGCGTTGACAAAGCCATATATCGGCGCGCATGTAATATACAAAAATCAGGAAATAAAAATATGGAAAGCTAAAGAGGTTAAATGTAATTTAAGGAATGTGGAGTACGGAAAAGTGCTATTATCGAATAAAAAGGAGATTGTTGTTAAATGTTATGATAATGCAATATGTTTTACTCAGCATGGATTCAAAAAATTGCCAAAGCAAGGAGAACATATATTATGAGTAAAGTTTTAGTATTAGCGGTTCATCCGGATGATGAGACCTTAGGATGCGGGGGAACCCTGCTTAAACATAAAAAAAGCGGCGATTCGATACATTGGCTTATCTCTACCAGCGCTAAAGAGTCCCAAGGTTTTGCCAAGCAGGATATTATTAAACGAGAAAAAGAAATAGAATGTGTAGGCAAAATGTTTGGGTTTACCACCGTTACCAGGTTAGGCATTTCAGCCGCAGGTGCTGATGAATTACCAACGAGCGTTCTGGTAAAGAAAATATCCAAAGTTTTTAATGACATAAAACCTGAAGTTATTTACCTTCCATTTATGAAAGACGTACACAGTGATCACAGGGTAATATTCGAGGCAGCATATAGCTGTATAAAGACATTTCGTTATCCTTTTATAAAAACAGTGCTTATGATGGAAACAATAAGCGAGACAGAACTTGCGCTAAACATGGATAAAGAAACCTTTGTGCCTAATTATTTTGTAGATATCAGCAGGTTTATGGATAAAAAAATCAGGATAATGAATATTTTTAAAAATGAAATAGGCAAGCACCCTTTTCCGCGAAGCGTCAAAAATATAAAGGCGCTTGCCACATTCAGAGGCGCAATGGCAGGATGTAAGTATGCGGAAAGCTTCATGCTATTAAAGAAAATATGTTAAAAGAAAAATCTAAAAAAACAGATAGGTATATAAGTTCCCAATTATATATGGAAACGGATTATTATAAAAAACCGAAGGAACTGTTTAAGCAAATCGGCCGTATAATTGCCGGCAGGATAAGCAAAAAGAAGCTTTATTCCATACTAGACGTAGGATGTGCAAAGGGTGAATTTTTGTATTATCTTAAGAAAAATAATATGCCTTTTCTGGAAATGGTTGGTATAGACTTTAGTAAAAATCTTATTGATGAGGCGCGCTGTTTCGAAGGGCTACAGGGCGTAAATTTTCATTGTAACCTGGCTCAGTCATTTAACCAGAAGAAGCAATTCGATTTTGTAACCATAATAAGCGTACTGTCTTTTTTTGATGAACCGGAAATAGTGCTTAGCAATTTAAAGAAGCACCTTAAAAAGAACGGTTTGCTATATGTGGTAGGGATTTTTAATAATTACAATGTGGATGTTTTGATAAAATATAGGAATAATAAGTACAGCAACGAGTTTGAAAATGGTATGAATAATTATTCATTGGAAACTACGGCTAAGATTTTAGGTAAGCTAAACATGAAGATTAGCCATTGTTATAAATTCAATATGCCTTTTAGATTACAAAAACAAAAAAATCCTATCAGAAGCTGGATAATGGAAACACCTGAAGGCAGAAAATTTGTTACGGGGCATGGGCTTATCTATGATATGTATATATTGGAAATTAAAAATATTAAATAAAGAGGAAAAATGAACAAAAGAAAAATATGTGTGTTTACGGGAACGAGAGCGGAATATGGATTGTTATATCCTCTTGCATCAAAAATAAAAAAAGATAATCAGTGTAAGTTGCAGCTACTTGTATCGGGCTCGCATTTATCAAAAGAATTTGGCCTGACGCACAAACAAATAGAAAAAGACGGATTTGGAATAGATAAGAAAGTTGACATGGCGCTAAAATCCGACACCCCTTCCGCTGTGTGCGCATCAGTAGGATTGGGCTTAGCAGGTTTTGGTAAAGCATTATACAAGCTTAAGCCGGATATTTTAGTGGTTTTAGGCGATAGGTATGAGGCAATGGCAGTGGCTATTGCAGCCATGATTTTGCGAATACCGATAGCGCATATAAGCGGCGGCGAGGCTACATTCGGCCTGATAGATGAAGCTATAAGGCATTCCATAACAAAGATGAGTCACCTTCATTTTACTTCGGTATCCCAATACCGTAAACGAGTTATCCAATTAGGCGAGGACCCCAAAAGAGTTTTTAATGTTGGCTCATTGGGCCTGGATAATATAAGAAACATGAAACTTTTATCAAAGCAGGAACTTGAGCATGATTTAAATTTTAAATTTAAAAAGCATAATTTTTTGGTTACTTTTCATCCTGTTACTTTGGAAAATAACAGCAGTAAAAAACAATTTTCGGAACTGCTTAAAACCTTGGACTCATTTAATGATATAGGTATTATATTTACAAAAGCAAATGCTGATTCTGGCGGAAGAATCATAAATAATATGATCGACGAGTATGTGAAAAATAATTCCAATAAAGCTGCTGTGTTTGCATCACTAGGACAGCTAAAGTATTTTTCACTTATGAAAATAGTTGATGCTGTGATAGGAAATTCTTCAAGTGGTATTATAGAAGCGCCAGGTTTCAAAATACCAACCATAAATATAGGTGATAGGCAGGCAGGTAGGATAAAAGCGCAAAGTATCATCGATTGTAAACCTGTAAAAAAAGACATTCTTAAAGCAATTGGAAAAATTTATACCCTGGCATTTAATAAAAAAGTTCAAAACATCAGAAATCCTTATGGCGATGGCAGGACAGCAAGGCGTATTTTAAAGGTCCTGAAAAGTTATGATCTGAAAAACATACTAAAGAAAAAATTTTATAATATAGACTAAATTTTTAATATGAAAAATATAAGGATCATACCAAAGTTGGACATAAAAGGCCCGAATCTTGTAAAGGGAATACATCTTGAGGGCTTACGTGTTTTGGGAAAGCCCGAACATTTTGCCAGGCATTATTATGAAAACGGCGCAGATGAGCTTATTTACATCGATGTGGTCGCCAGTTTATACGGGCGAAACAGCCTTGTTGATATTATAAGAAAAACCGCCAGCGAGATTTTTATTCCTTTGACCGTAGGCGGCGGATTAAGAACGCTTGATGATATAAAAACAGTTTTGCGCGCGGGCGCGGATAAGGTAGCTATAAATACAGCTGCGATAAAAAATCCCGAGCTTATACATACAGCCTCGAAAAAATTCGGTTCATCAACGATAGTTGTATCCATAGAAGCTATAAGGCATCCCGATGGAAAATATTATGCTTATACGGATAATGGCAGAGAATATACAGGTGTTGAAGCCTACGGCTGGGCTGTGAAAGCAGCGGAATTAGGAGCCGGCGAGATAATGATAACATCGGTAGACAGAGAAGGCACGGGATTAGGTTACGACATAGAGCTTACCATGACAATAAGTGAGTCTGTTTCTGTCCCAGTGATAGCGTGCGGCGGAGCAGGAAAGCTTGAGCATATTTCGCAGGCCATAGAGCAGGGAAAGGCAGATGCTGTCTGCATTGCGTCAATGCTTCATTATGATTTCGTCGAAAGTAATTCCGTCAAAGGGGATTTTTCAAGCGAAGGCAATGTTGAATATTTAAAAAGCAACTGCACTTTTTCAAAAACAACAAGTAGTAGTTTGCCGGATATAAAATCATTCCTAAAAGGCGAAAAATGTCAGATAAGATGAATTTAAAAATAGTAATCATTGATTATGGTATGGGCAACCTTTTTAGCGTGAAGCAAGCGTGTATTCATGCGGGGCTTGATGCTTTGATCACATCCGATAAAAAAGAATTATTAAGCGCAGATGCGGCAATTTTACCCGGAGTCGGCGCTTTTGGCGATGCAATGGATAATCTGCATAAATTGGACATGGTATTGCCGATAAAAGATTTTGTGGCAAGCGGCAGGCAATTTTACGGAATTTGCCTTGGTATGCAGCTTCTTATGGATGAGAGCGAGGAATTCGGCAGCTATAAAGGCCTAGGGCTTGTTAACGGGTGCGTTGTAAAATTTCCCAATAAAGATAAAAATGGAAGAAAGATAAAAGTGCCGCAGGTCGGATGGAATTCTATCAAAAGGCCGCTTGATAATTCAAGTGATCCGTGGAATGATACGGCATTAGAAAATATAAATAATAATGAATTGATGTATTTTGTGCATTCGTACTACGCATTACCTTCTGAACAAGGCGTTGTTCTTTCAAAAACAGTTTATGAAGGCATGGAATACTGCTCAAGTATAAAATATGGTAAAAATATTTTTGCCTCGCAATTTCATCCTGAAAAAAGCGCAGGTATCGGACTTAATATATATAAGAACTGGAAACATATCATCGAAGAAAATAAGGAAACAGCAAAACATGGGAACAGAAACTAAAGTAAAATACGGCTTACCCGAGAAAATTGTATTCTGTAAACGCTGCGTAATGAGCAACCAAAGGCCGACATCAAGCGTTGAATTTAAACACACAATCAACACCAAGCATAGGGTAATGAATATAGATGCGGAAGGTATATGTGATGCCTGCCGTTATGCCCAACGCAAAGAACAAATAGACTGGAAAAGCAGGGAAGAGCAGCTTGTTAAGCTTTTGGATAAATATCGCAGGCATGACGGTTATTATGACTGCGTATTGCCTGGTAGCGGCGGAAAAGACAGTGTTTATGCTTCGCATATACTTAAATATAAATATGGTATGCATCCTTTGACAGTAACATGGCCTCCTATAATCTATACCGATGTGGGATGGAAAAATTTTCGTAATTGGCTTTATGTAGGAGGGTTAGATAATATTTCCTTTAATTATAATGCAAAAGTTCATGCCTTGCTTACAAAATTGGCTATTGAAAACCTATTCCATCCTTTTCAGCCATTTATAATCGGACAAAAGAATTTTCCACCAAAGATAGCGCTAAAGTATAATATTCCTTTAGTTTTTTACGGTGAAAACGAAGCTGAATACGGCAATCCCATTGCGGATAATGAAACATCATTGCGAGACAAATCTTATCACACCATGGAGCATCTATCAGAGGTGTGTCTTGGCGGAGTTTCAATAAAAGAACTTTTTGAAAAGTATAAACTGACGTTAAACGATGTTTTGCAATATTTGCCTGTACAGGCGGATGACTTTAAAAAGAACGAAATACAGGTTCATTATTTAGGATATTATCTAAAATGGACTCCCCAGGAGGCATATTACTACGCTGTCGAGCATACCGGATTTCAAGCTAATCCCTTCAGGACAGAAGGCACCTACAGCAAGTATAACAGCCTTGATGATAAAATAGACGGCCTGCAATTTTATACGATTTATATAAAATTTGGAATAGGGCGCACGACCTACGAGGCATCGCAGGAAATAAGGAATAAACATTTAACGCGCGAGGAAGGCGTAGCCCTGGTTAAAAAATTCGACGGAGAATTTCCTGAAAGGTATTTTAAAGAAGTTATGGAATATATAGGTATGAAGCCGGAACATTTCCTAAAGCTTTGCGATAAATTCAGGTCGCCGCATTTATGGGAAAAATCCGGTAATAAATGGCAGCTTAAACACAAGGTGGA
Source organism: Candidatus Omnitrophota bacterium (assembly GCA_016928375.1). GTDB lineage: Bacteria > Omnitrophota > Gorgyraeia > JABMRG01 > JAFGKX01 > JAFGKX01. The sequence goes on from JAFGKX010000052.1 coordinate 9,298, forward strand.
TTAACATGTATTGGAAAAAATTACTTATAAAAAACAGCGCTAATCTGAAAGAAACCCTGAAAAGGATGGATGAAGGCGCTGAAAAAATCCTATTTGCCGTAAACAAGGATAATATTGTCAAAGGAGTCATTACGGACGGCGATATTAGAAGGCATTTTTTGCGTCACGGTACTTTAAATGCTAATATTTCGCAGATATGCAACACTAAATTCGTATATGCGAAAAAAGATTGCAAAAAGAAAGATATCAAAAAACTGATGCTTGAGAAGAAAATAGAAGTCATGCCTGTGCTGGATGATTCCGGGCATATTATAGGCGCTTTATCCTGGCCAGATATTTTTGGAAGCGGCAGTTTTTTTGCCGGCGGCAATATTTCGGTTCCTGTGGTAATAATGGCAGGAGGCAGGGGTGAGAGATTAGCTCCTTTTACAAAAATATTACCTAAGGCGCTTATACCGATAGGAGAAAAACCGATCATAGAAATCATCATGGATAAATTTAACAGCTGCGGTGTAAAAAAATTCTATGTCACGCT
>JAFGKX010000053.1 GCA_016928375.1 Candidatus Omnitrophota bacterium
ACCGTCATCTGCCACATTGGTTGTTTTTGAATATGTGCAACGGCCATAACTGTTGTATTGTTTTTCGCTCAAGCTTAAGGTGGTTTCATCCGCTAACCCGCTATCAAGAGTATGGTCCAATGTTTTATTAGCCGCTATGATATCTTTGTTTATTCTTATGTAAGCTATGATGCCTATTTGTTCAGTTCCTTGTTCCAGTTGGTAGTTATTATAAACGTTGGTAATGCTTGCGGATTTCTTTATTCTGTACGATAACGCTCCTGTTGGGTCATTTGGGTCTTCAGGTTCATACTCTTTTGTTTCTATGGCCTGAATAATCTTGCCGTCATTATCAACGGTTATTGTTTCGACAAAGACACATTTATCGCGGTCGTATTCCTTATTAACCTGTCTTAACGTGGTTTCAGTGGCAGTTTGAGTGGCAAGATAACTGGTAATATCATCAAGAGTAAATAATGTCCCCACATAGCTGTTTGTATATGAATTTGTTATCTTAATTGACTTTTTGACAAGATAGGAAGATACGTCATTATATTCCATCGCCTCTATTGTTTCGGTTATCTCATCATTGTCAATGCTTAATGTGGTGCGGGCAACAATTCTTTTGCGGGCATCTGATACGGCTCGCTCTATTGTCCATTTTTCACGGGCTGTATCCAGATTGCCTGCCTCATCAAAGTAGCTGATATGCTTAATTGAATCCCTAATAGTATTATTGCCGTCTTGTACATAGGTATATATGTTTGTCTCCTCGGATTGGAGCACATCATTTTCTGTATATATTATGTTGTAATTCGTAATCCTCCCTTCATTGTCGTATGTTATGCTAATTTGGCGCCTGTTTATAGTCCCACTTGTTTCATATACAGTCATAACAGAAGTTGAACTGGCCAGGTGTCTATCCGCTCCCGTACCCTCATATGCATAATCGGTTATCGTTTCTATAACTTCATTGTTAGTTTTTGTTATTGTGCTTATGTATTTTACCAAATCGCCATTTTCGTACTCTCTATAATATCTATATATGGTACCGTCTGTCGCAACGTATTCGTATTGATAGCTTGATGTTTGCATGTTTTCATAGCTGTCAATTATTTCTGAAATCGTGTATACAGTTTCCTCTTCATCGTCACTATGCGCTACAAACCTTATGCCGCCGGCAAGCACCTCTACCAATGTTACTGTAAAATGCCTGTCATAAACCACGGCACCGCTCGAGGCGTCTGTTTTCTCTTCATCGAAACTTGCGATATCGCCATTTTCATACACAATGTTGTATCTTTTAATGCTGAATATTAGATTTCCGCTGGCATCCCTGTATTCAGCTATAAACTCAGTTATCCTACCATCTAAATCTGTTATTATCGAAGATTGAATGATGGATATACTGAAAGCGCTTTCTAATTCACTTCCCAGTTCAAAAAACACATAACCTTCTTCATCTTCATCGTCATTGACCAGAGAGTCTACTCTTCTGTAACAGCTTATCATGCTACCCGTACGTAGATCATATATGCAATCTGTGTATTCTATAGTTGTTACTAAATTTCCGCTTTCATCATATATGTATTCTGTAAAATTAGAATTACCAGCACCATAATCAAATACGTGCAGGTAACCCTGGTCATCTACTCCGCCATCTTCGATACTCCCATATGTCCTGGTTGATGTCCTATAGGATAAAAGATGTTTAATGGCATTTGTCGGATTGTCAGGATCAGAAGAAGCATAAAAAACAGAATCGTCCGAATATTTAAGATCCCAAAACATCTGTTCGGTAATAGCGCCGAACTGCTCTACCAGCCGGTTTGGATCATATCCAACAAAACTGCCGCGCATAGCATCAACCCATCCCTTGAAATCATAAAGCCCGCTTTCAATGTTATGGGGATCAAAAGGTGTTTTTCCGTAATGAGTAATAGTCGTGTAAGAAGAAAGCAGATTTCTTTCATCGTAGGTCATATTGAACATATCACGATAAATGACCCCGCCATCAGATAATGTTATTTTCTCGTTTAAAACAGCTATTACAACGCCTCTTTGAAATAATATATATTCACCGTTGTCTCCGGGCCTCCAGCTTATGCCTGCTTTATAGGTTTCTTCTCTGGCATATGCCATTATCCGCGTTACATCCTGATATACCCTGTAGCTATCGTATTGTGCAACCAACAGGGTGTGTTCCTGCGCGCGCTCTGCCATATATGTCAGGTAGCCTCTTTTTTGCTCTACAAGGTTCTTCCTTCTTAAAGATTCCCTTTCTTGTCTCATCTGGTTTAATTTATCAATAGCTGAAAAACCTCTGCGCTCGATATATTTTTCCTCCTGCTGGCTTATGGAACTTAAATCAGCGCCTTCTTTAACCAGGGCTTCTGCTTTATCCAGGGGTAAAATATTATTCGCGGGTTTTAATAAAACAGTAAAATCCGCTGCCTGGGCTAATTGCTGCCAGGAGAAAGAAATAATCAAGGCCCAGCATATAGCCTTATATATAAGACTGGACCTATTAAACAAACTTCTTTCTGATAATAATTTTTCTTTTGGGTTCATAGTGTTTTCCTGCCTCTAGTATATATAACACTAAACTGGATCAAATATTCCGCTTTTTTACATATTTTAAGTACTTTATTAAACATTTTAATTATTGGCCTAAAAAAATAGCCCCTTTCATTACAATTTAAATATACATTATAGTACTAGAAAAGTCAATGGCTGGAGGCTATTTTTTCTATTTTTCCGTCTAATTTATCGAGGTTTTTGGTATGTTTACTACACCCCAAAAAGCGAAGGGTATATTGCGAGCAAAATTGCGTATGAGCTGTGAAGCATGCAGAGCGAAATTTGAGATTATTAAGAAGAAAGGCCGCTGTTTTGACGATACTGTCTGGACAGTTTTTTGAGCAAGCGGTAAGCGGAGGCAACATACAAAAATCGAGTAATCCAACCGTATCACAACCGTATCATAACCGTATCATTATGCGGGCCTACCCATCACAACCCTTACATAGTGGCTCTTTTCATCCTTAAAAATAGGCAGGGTATTTGAATGGATTTTTTTGCCATCCACAGTTATCTCAGCAACACCAAAGGAAATATGCCTGTGATTTATAACATCAATTACATACCTGGTGCCTCTAAAGTGCCTGTACACTTTGAATAGTTTCCATCTGGCAGGAATACATGGATCTATGGACAGGCCTTTATGCGTAGGTTTTATTCCCAATATATGTTCTGTTAATATTTTATTCAGCCAAAAAGCGCTTGTGCCATACCAGGAATTTCTTGCCTGGCCTAATTTACCGGCATCAGGGCCGTCTATATAACATGAAGATACATAAGGTTCCATTTCATATATATCTGCCCTGTGCGCCCTATGAACAGGGTTTAACCTGGAATAAATATCCCAGGCATTATATGCCCTCTTTAACATAATCTCTGCCCATACAGCCCAGCATGCGAATACCACATTGGTGCCTCCGTTTTCCTGAATACCACAGGGCAAATATGTTATGGTGCCTATTTCCGGATTCGGCGTGTTATAGCAGGGTGAAAGAACAATGGGGCCGTGGTTTTTGTAAAGATTTTTTGCAACCAGATCCATCAGATCTTTCGCTTCTTCATCCTGTATGAGCCTGGAAATAACAGCCCAGCTCTGGGTATTTAAGAACATAATGCCGTCTTTTTTATCCTGCCTTCCTATAACAGCGCCTTTTGGCGTTATAACACGCGGATACCATTGCGTACCTTTTTTCAATTTGTTGATTTTATCTTTTAGCGGCATTATTTGTTTTATAAGCTTAGCGGCTAATTTGTCTTCTTTTAACGATGCGCACACATTTGAAAATTCTTCCGTTATATAACACAGAAATTGTCCCAACCATACCGAGCCATTTTGTTCGTCGCCGTCTAACTTCCTATTGCAGTCTCCTCCCATAATTACAGGCATGCTCATACGTCCGCTGGACGGGCCTTTTGACGAAACGCTGTCCGCAACCTTGTTTATAGCCTTAAGGCAATGGTCAAAAAGTGTTTCAGGCGCAGCATCCTGATACGGTATTTTTTCTTTAAGCATACTTAAGCTGGCTGTTTCTTTCAGGTATTCACATACCGCAAAAACAAGCCATAAACAGTCGTCAGAATAATTACTCTTTTGGGATTTTTCCGAAAGAATATCCCACCATGCCAGGACATTGCCGTCCGCAAACTGCCTTTTGGCGCATTCGATTATATTATTTTTAGTAACTTGCTCATCGATAGGCAAAAATATCAAGCTATTCAGAATAAAATCCCTAAATCTTATCAATCCGTCTGTCTGATAATAACACCCTTTCGCGGATAATCCGCCCGATATCGCCTGATATCTGAACCAGTTATTATTAAGTATATTCGCGCCTTCATCCGGGGTTTTTATAACCATGGATTTTTTAAGGTACTCCCCCCAGCGGCTTCCCATGCTGGAGAATTCAGCCTCAACATCTTTGATGTTTTTGTATTTTTTTATTATTTCCTGAGCTGTCTTTTCATCGGAACTTGCGCCAACGATAAAAATCAGTTCGTGTTCTCCTCCGGGCTCAAAATCCAGGTCTATCTGCAGGCATGCCGCAGGATCAACATAGCGCCCCTCTTCCTTAAAACACATACCCTTTTCCACTACTCTTGGGTGCGAAGCATCGTGGTACATGCCTAAAAACGCCTGTTTATCCGTAGTAAAACTATTTACCGGTTTATTCACCGCATGAAACTTCACTGAATTATTTACGGAATGAGCAAAAATTGCGGATAAGCCCTGGTTAAATGATGTTTTAAAAAACGATTCGTCTTTTTTATTCAAAAGCCCCGGAAACACCCATTCCAGATAGCTGAATATGCTTATACTCCTGGCCTCTTTCTGCAGGTTTCTTACGCGCAGCTGCCATATCTCTACCGGCTCTTCTTTTGCAACAAAACACACAAGGCTCGATATTGTGTCATTTACCTTGTTTGTTATATTCGTATAGCCGATGCCGTTTCTGACCTCATAAAATTGCGGTTGTTTGCGAACCGGGTTCCAGGATGCCGAAAAAAACTCCTGCGTCCTATTGTCCCTTATATAAAAAAATTTGCCCGAACGGTCGGTATTTAAATTTGCGCCCCAGGACGTTACTTTATCCGCGATGGTTTTTTTGAAGCTAAACCCTGCACCGGTCTGAGTCACAATAAACCCATAATTGTTATTTGTTATTATATTTGCCCATGGAGCAGGAGAATCCGGGCCTGTGACGACATATTCGGAACCGTCATACAGAAAAAACCCATATCTTGTCCTGAAAATCTCTTTTACCTTATTAAGCGGTAAAAGCAGGCTTGCCATTGGTTCTTTTTTTATTTTTTGCGCCTTTTGCCTGACAGGCCTTATTTTCTTTTTGGATGTTTTTAGTCTTTTTTTAGCGCGGCGTTTCTGCTTTTTGATTTTTTTGGTACGTTTTATTTTTCTCTTTATTTTTTTCTTCTGCTTTCTCGACTTTGCCATGCATTTCCCCCAATCTTAAAATTACACCACTATATTAACCAGCCTGTTCGGGATAATTATAATATTTTTATATGCCCCCGACACAAGCCATTTTTTAACTACCTCATCTTCAAGCACCACTTTCTTGAGATTGCCCTCGCTTATGCCTGCTGGAACTATTATCTTAGAACGCAACTTACCGTTTATCTGTATGGGTATGGTAATTTCATCCTCCTGAATCACCGCTTTATCAAATCCGGGCCATTTCTGTCTAAATATGCTTTCTTTATTGCCAAGCCGCTGCCATAATTCTTCGCTTAAATGCGGCGCAAAAGGCGAAAGTAAAAGTGCCGTTGTCGTTACTGCCTCACGCAGGACATCCCGGCTAACACCCTCTTCGTTAGCCTTACAGCTGTCATTTACCAATTCCATAATCGCACTTATTGCGGTATTGAATTTGAATCCATTCTCGATATCTTCAGTAACTTTTTTTATTGTCTGGTGAATTTTACGCATAAGCGGATGTATTCCCTGTATCTTGCGGCCCTGTGCCTTGTGGCTTGTAATTTGCTCTGCCAAGCGCCAGGCCCTGCCCAAAAACCTGTATGAGCCTTCCACTGCCCGGTCATTCCATTCAGCATCTCTTTCAGGCGGGCCTATAAACAGCGTATATAATCTTACTGTATCTACACCATATTGCGCTATCAGCTGGTCAGGGCTTACGACATTTCCTTTTGATTTGGACATTTTTGCCCGATCTTTTATTATCATGCCCTGGGTAAAAAGCCGTGCAAACGGTTCATCGAAACCAATAAACCCCAGGTCAAATAATACTTTATTTATAAATCTTGAATATAAAAGATGGAGTATAGCATGCTCTACCCCGCCTATATACTGGTCTACGGGAAGCCATGCATTTACTAATTTTTTATCGAATGGTTTTTTATCATCATGAGGCGATAGATACCTTAAAAAATACCAGCTTGAATCCACGAATGTATCCATGGTATCCGTTTCTCTTCTTGCTTTCCCGCTGCATTTCGGGCATTTAGTATTTACAAATTCCTGGCAATGCGCAAGTGGCGAACTGGTGATAAGCTTTCCGCCGAAGGCGGATCCGCCTACGGCGGAGAATTCTACTTTTTCAGGCAAAAGAACTGGCAGGTCTTTTTCAGGCACCGGAACCATGCCGCATTTTTCGCAATATATAATAGGAATAGGCGCGCCCCAGTACCTTTGCCTTGATATAAGCCAATCTCTTAGTTTATAATGCGTGGCTCTTTTACCTATTTTTGTGTTCTCCATCCAGTCCGCTATTTTTTCCATAGCAGCCCTGTTGTTCAGGCTGTTGAATTTATCCGAATTCACCAGAACGCCGTCGCCTTCGTAGGCTTGAGGCGATTCAATTGCCGGTTGTTGGTTGCCGGTTATCGGCTGAATCACGACCTCGACCGGTAAATTATATTTTTTTGCGAATTCAAAGTCTCTCTGATCATGCGCAGGCACTGCCATTACCGCGCCGGTGCCATATTCAACAAGCACATAATTCGCTATCCATAGCGGGATTTTTTTATTATTTACAGGATTTATTACGTATCTTTGGGTAAATATGCCTTCTTTTTCCACATCTAGAGACGAGCGGGATTGTTTACTTTGCTGGCGCGTTCTTTTTATAAATTCCTGTATTTGTTTTTTATCGGAAGAATTTTTTATCAGCTCTTCTGCAGCCGGGTGTTCCGGAGCAAGCACCATATACGTTGCCCCGAAAATAGTATCCACTCTTGTGGTGTAACAGGCGAGTTTTATATCCGAATCAACCACGGGAAAATCTATTTGTACGCCTGTGGATTTTCCTATCCAGTTTTGCTGCATTGTCTTAACACGCTCGGGCCAGTGTTCCAGTTTAGAAATGTCTTTGAGCAGCCTATCGGCATAATCTGTAATCTTGAAAAACCACTGCTCTAAATCTTTCTCTTCTACTTTGCTGTCGCATCTCTCGCAGCATGCACCTATAACCTGCTCATTTGCGAGCACGGTTTTGCATGACGGGCACCAGTTCACAGCTGCCTTTTTCTTATAAGCAAGGCCTTTTTCGAATAATTTTAAAAATACCCATTGCGTCCATTTGTAATAGTCGCTATTGCATGAAGCGATTTCTCTTGTCCAATCATAGCCTATACCCCATCCAAGGAGCTGTTTTTTCATTATCTTTATGTTGTTTTCGGTCGAGGCCCTGGGATGAAGCCCGCCTTTTATCGCAGCATTTTCAGCGGGAAGGCCAAATGCGTCCCATCCTATCGGGGATAAAACATTAAGCCCCTGCATGATTTTATAGCGGGTGAGCGCGTCGCCTAAGATATAATTTCTTCCGTGGCCGACATGAAGAGCGCCTGAAGGGTAGGGAAACATAACAAGGCAGTAGTATTTATTTTTTGTATCGGAAACATCGGGATTGAACAGTGTTATATCCTGCCAATGCTTTTGCCATTTCGGCTCTATTTCATCGAAAGGATATTGTTTTGTTTCTGCCATATTACCTCGCTTGACAATCCCATATTAGGATGTTATAATCTTTGCACTTTTTAAATTATCAATGGGGCTGTAACTCAGTGGGAGAGTGCGACGCTGGCAGCGTCGAAGTCGAGGGTTCGAATCCCTTCAGCTCCACCATTTCCATTATAGTATCGCCTATAGACTGCAATTCAAACTGTATGCTTGTATCAAGATAATGCACGAAGCACACCCCCTTATAATTTACTTTTTTTGTCTTCTTACTGACCTTCCCTGACCTCTCCCCAATAACTAGACCAGTTTCAGGTTGAGGATTTCTGGTTTTGAATTTTTCCAGGTTTCTAATTTGGACTGGTTAGTCAACCGCGCCAAAACCCTTGCCTTCATTGCCCCAAAAATTTCATTTTGCTTTATGCGCTTTTTTTGGATATCTGTTAACCCTATGCCTTTTACCCAACCACTTATGGTATTTTTAGGAATGGCTAATTTAACGGATATTTCACCTAAAGATAGGCCATATTTTCGTAAAGATTGGGCTTGCTCTTTTTTAGCAGGAGAATAAATTCTATTTACTTGCGGCATACCTACTTACCTTACTTACGGTTAATAGGCAATATATTAAACCATAGCCAGTAAAAAAGCAAGTAAAATAGCTCTATTTTTCGCAAATTTTAGCTTGTTTTTACATAACTTATTGTAAAATATAGAGTTAAGTAAAATAAACTGTAAATATAGCAATATTTAGATTACACTGCCGGAAGGAATTATGGTGTTCTTAGGTATGATTACAATCGAGTCTCTTATCGAATAAAGGTCGCCTTTAAATTCAGTGAGGTTTTTTTGGTTTATTATTTTGCTGTTATCGCCTATACGCGCATTTTTATCTATTATCGCATTTTTTATGATGCAATTTTTGCCTATTCCCATCGCCGGTTTCACTGATTCAGGCTCGCAGAAATCTGCGCCCATTATTATGGAGTCTTCTATTTGCGCGCCTTCGCGAATCCTGCTTCTTAAACCGACTATGGAGTGAGACACTGCACATTTATCCAATATCGATGCGCCGCTTAATACTACTCTATCAAGTTTACTGTCGATTACACGGGCAGACGCAAGATAGCGCGGCCTTGTAAAAAACTGCCATTGTTCGTCAAACAAATCCATAGGGGAGACTTTTTCGGTAAAACGTAAATTTTCTTCATAAAACGTCTTTATGGTCCCTATGTCGCGCCAGTATCCGTCATAAATATATGCATAGGTCAGTTTATTCGAGAACGACTCGGGTATAACTTCCCTGCCGAAATCCGCTTTTTTGCTTTTTGTTAAAATTTCCCTTAGGGTTTCCTTTTCGAAAAGATATATGCCCATCGATACGAGATAAAATTTTTTACCGTCTGTATCGACCTGCATCTTTTTGATCCGGGCTTCATCTTCCGGCTTTTCTACAAAGTTATTTATGCGCCCGTTTTTATCTATTCCCATTATTCCGAACTCGCTTATCTGCTTTACCGGAACAGGGTTACATGCTATCGTAACCTGGGATTTTTTCTCAAGGTGGAAATTAAGCAATTTCGTAAAATCCATTTTATATAGCTGATCCCCTGAAAGGACGAGGACATATTTTATATGCGGATTATTAAAATGTTTAAGGCATCTTCTTACCGCATCGGCTGTGCCCTGAAACCAGTCTGTGCTTTCTGCGGACTGATCCGCAGCCATAATCTCGACAAATCCTTTTGTATAAGGGTCAAGTTGGTATGTACGCGCTATGTGTTTATTTAATGATTCTGAATTGAATTGGGTGAGAACATAGACATTGTTGAAACCGGAATTAAGGCAGTTGCTAACGGGAATATCTATAAGCCTGTACTGGCCGGCAAACGGAACAGCGGGCTTTGACCTGTCTTTGGTAAGAGGGTAAAGACGCGTGCCTCTGCCGCCGCCTAACACCACGCATAATATTTCTCTCATCCCGCACCTTTTAGTTATTCCTCTGCACCTTCTTAGCATTTACAACATTGGATATTGAATGCTAAAAAGGTGCGGGACTCATTTTTTAATTAATGCCGTATAAAGTTTTATATATTCCTGCGCTGAACGCTTCCAGGAGAAATCAAATCCCATGGCCCTGGCCATAAGTTTTTTCCAATGGTTTTTGTCCGAATAAACGCAAACTGCGCTTTTCAATGCCCCTAAAAAGCCTTCTTTTGTTGCTTCTTTAAATTTAAACCCATTTCCGCGCGCGGGATCACGGGTATAATCGGTTATGGTATCATCTAAGCCGCCTGTTGCCCTTACTAAAGGTATCGTGCCGTATTTTAAACTATACATCTGGTTTAGCCCGCACGGCTCATATCTTGACGGCATAAGAAACATATCGCTGCCTGCCTCTATTTTATGGGCAAGCGCGTTATCAAATCCTATTTTTACTGAAATATTTTTTGGATACTTTTTTGAAAGCGCAGTCAATACTCTATGATATTGTTCATCGCCTGCGCCCAAAACCACAAGATTGCAGCTCAGTTTAATTATATCTTCTATGCTGTCTACGATAAGGTCCATGCCCTTCTGATGCGCCAGCCTTCCTACCTGGCCGAGCAAACATCTTTCCGGAGATACGGGAAGCCCCATCTGCACAAGTAAATCTTTTTTGCACTCAGCTTTATTTTTCAAGGCCTTTACGTCATAATTAGAAACAATGAATTTGTCTGCCCCGGGGCTCCATTGCGAATAATCTACGCCGTTTAATATACCGAAGAGAGAATCTTTCTTTGTATATAAAAGGCCTTCAAGCCCGCAGCCGAATTCTTTGGTAAGTATTTCCTTTGCATAACCGCTGCTGACCGTACTCACCGCATCGGAATATATTATACCCGCTTTCATAAAACTGAATTTTCCGTAAAATTCCAGTGCTTCCGGAGTAAAAAATTCATAGCCTATATCCAGGGTAGGCATAATCTCTCTTGGGAACAGGCCCTGGTAAGCGAGGTTGTGGACCGTAAAAAGTGTTTTTGTCTTCTTAAAAAGGGCCGAATCTTTTAGCTTGAACCTTACGTAAAAAGGTATAAGCGCGCTTTGCCAGTCGTTGCAATTGATAACATCGGCCTTAAACTTAAGAAATGTCAGGCTTTCCAAAACTGCATTTGCAAAAAATCCGAATCTTTGCGCGTTGTCCGGATAATCGCCCTGCGGTGTACCGTAGAGGAATTCCCTATCGAAATATTCATCTTTTTTTATAAAATAAAAATCTACGCCTTTAGATTTGCATTGATAGAGCGAAAAACCGAAATCTTTACCCTGCATACAAACATTAAGGTTATTTTTCGCTAAAGATATGCCGAAGTTTTCTTTTTTAGCAGCCCTGTAATAAGGCATAAAAACTTTTACATTGCATTTCAAACCGGAAAGTTCGGCGGGCAAACTGCCTATTACATCCGCCAGGCCGCCTGTTTTTGCAAACGGAACTATCTCGGAAGATACTATTGCAATATTTAAGAAATTCATCCCGCACCTTTCGTTTATTCTTTTTGAATTTGTTAAAGGTGCGGGATTCATACTTTTTGTTCTCTTAAAAATTTCGCTGCTTCTTCCGGCACTGTCGGATTAATATAAAAACCGCTGCC
>JAFGKX010000054.1 GCA_016928375.1 Candidatus Omnitrophota bacterium
ATCAAGCAGCGCTTTTCTTAATGCCTTATCCAGCGCGTTCACAGGCCCGTCTCCTTCGCCTACGGTATGCATTATTTTATCTTTTACTTTCACCTTTATGATGGCCTCGGAACGAAGCCTTCCTTTTTGGTTTTTCTCAACGATTACCCTAAACCCTTCAAGTTTAAAAAATTCTTTGTGTTTTTTAAGCGCGCGCCTTACCAAAACCTCAAAAGACCCTTCCGCTGCCTCGAAATGATAGCCTTTATGTTCTAAGTTCTGAATAAGGTTTAATATTTTTTTGGTTTCTTTGCTGTCTTTTCCCAGGTCAAGGTCCATACCTTTTGCCTTAAAAAGAATAGTGCTTTTACCTGATAATTCGGAAACAAGTATCCTTCTTGTGTTTCCTACGGATTCAGGCTCTACCTGTTCGTAAGAGCGGGCGCTTTTCATAACAGCGTTTATATGCACGCCGCCTTTATGCGCAAAGGCGCTTTGCCCTACAAAAGGCTGGTTATCTTGATGCTTCATATTGCACGCCTCGGCGACGAACCTTGATACCTCTGTAAGTTCTTTCAGCGCCTCATCGGAGATGCAGTCAATTTTCATTTTAAGTTTGAGGTTTGCGATTATAGCGCAAAGATCCGCGTTGCCGCAGCGCTCTCCGTAGCCGTTTACCGTGCCCTGCACCTGCCTGCACCCTGCCCTTACCGCTGCCAGAGAATTTGCCACTGCAAGCGCGTTATCATTATGCACGTGAATGCCTAAAGGCATTTTTATCTTCGGCGTTATTTCCAAAATAATCCTTGATACATCCTCAGTCAAAGTGCCGCCGTTTGTGTCGCATAAAACCAGCGCCTCTGCCCCTGCATCCTGCGCAGAAAGAAGGGTCTTCAGAGCATAATCCGGGTTGTCCCTGTATCCGTCGAAGAAATGCTCGGCATCGAAAAACACCTTCTTGCCTTTTGATTTCAGAAAATTTACGGTATCATAAATCATTTTCAGGTTATCATCCAGCGATACCTTTAATATTTCTCTTGTGTGCAGATCCCAGCTTTTCCCGAAGATGGTGCATACAGCGCAATCCGACGCAAGTAAAGTCTTTACATTGGAGTCACTGCCGCAGGTTTTATCCGCGCGCCGGGTGGAGCCAAAAGCGGTTATAATGGAGTTTTTAAGGTTTAATTTTTTTATCTTCTTAAAAAATTCCATATCTTTAGGGTTAGAACCGGGCCATCCGCCTTCGATATAATGCACACCCAGTTTATCCAGCTTTTCGGCAATCCTTAGTTTATCCATTACACTCAACGAAATACCTTCCGTCTGAGTGCCGTCGCGAAGCGTGGTATCATAAAGTAAAACTTTTTTCATATTATTATTTTCTCCCTGCCTGCCGGTAGGCAGGCTATTTCCCCAGCCTGAACTCGTCATGAATAGCCCGTACCGCGGAATCCGCCGACTTTTTATCTATTACACAGGAAATTTTTATTTCACTGGTAGATATCATCTCAATATTTATTTTCTTTTTTGCCAATGCCTTAAACATCCTTGCCGCGATACCGGAGTGGCTCTTCATGCCTATTCCCACGACCGAAACTTTGGCAATGTCTTTGTTGTAGGTCACGTCCTTTGAGCCTATTTTTTTTGATATCGCCTTAACAACTGTCATTGTCTTGGCAAGGTCTTTGCCTAATACCGTAAAAGATATATCCGTGGCTTTGGTCCTGCTTATGTTCTGGATTATCATATCTATATTTATGCCTTTATCAGCTATATACTTAAATATTTTTGCTGCTATACCGGGCCTGTCGGACACGTCGCATATCGTAATTTTTGCCTCGTCTTTATTTACCGTCACTCCGCTTACAACTATATCTTCCATTGCCCTTTCCTCCTTGGATATTATCGTGCCTTGTTTATTGGAAAAGCTTGAACGCACATGTATCGGCACATTGAATTTCTGCGCCATTTCAACGGAACGCGCCTGAAGTATCTGCGCTCCTAAAGAAGCCAGTTCGAACATTTCTTCGTAGCTCATGTTTAATATTTTTTTCGCGTTTGGAACAATTCTCGGATCCGCGGTGTACACCCCGTCTACATCCGTAAACATCTCGCATACCTGCGCTTTAAGGGCCTTTGCCAAAGCAACTGCCGTTAAATTAGAGCCGCCTCTGCCCAAAGTAGTAATATCCTGATGAGAAGTAACTCCCTGAAATCCCGCGACAATAACTACTTTGCCTTTTTTAAGCTCCTGCTCTATTCTTTTTGTATTTATATTTAAAATCCTTGCCTGCGTATGCGACTTATCGGTAATTATACCGACCTGGGCGCCGGTAAATGATATTGCTTCATAGCCTAACTTGTGAATAGCCATAGCAAGAAGCGCGACCGAAACCTGCTCCCCTGTAGAAACAAGCATGTCCAGTTCTCTTTCCGACGGCGATTTTGTAATATCGTGCGCCAGTTCGATAAGCTCATCCGTGGTGTTCCCCAGCGCTGAGACAACAACAACCAGGCTATAGCCTTTCTTTTTATAACTTATTATTTTTTTCGCTACATTTTTGATTTTGTTTGTATCCGCGACGCTTGTGCCGCCGTATTTCTGAACTATTATTTTATGCATGACCGCGTCTCCTTTGCTTATAAGCATGCCTCATTGATTGCACTGCTTCGAATAAAATAAAACCCGATAAACACAAAAGAATAACAGACACCGCTAAAAGGACATAATTGCCCTGATTTATATAATCTTTTATTTTTATTACCAGAGCGCTGACAGTAGTAACCAGCATAAAAACCATTGGTATAAACGTATACCTTATTCTTTTACCCATAGACAACAGCCAGCTTGTTATCACTATCAATGTAAGCGCCGCGATAAGCTGATTAGCGGCGCCGAATATCGGCCATATTTCATTCCATCGCCCGCTTAAACCAAGCCATCCGCTTAAAGATACTATAACCAGAGTGGATAAATAACGGTTTTTTACTTTAAACAGTTCCTCTGTCAGATACCTGCCTATTCTCGCTGCTGTATCAAGTGTTGTAAGCACAAAGGCATTTAAAAGAAGTATCGCGAATAACTGCCCGAAATTACCCAGAAACTTTTTTGTAATAAGCCCATATCCTGTGCCAAAAACTCCGGCAGGCCCGCTGCCGCTTTTTACCGCTGTCTGTAATATGCTAACATTGCTGAATGCAGCCGCAACTACAAGCAGCGCCATCGCGGCAACCAGGCCTTCGGCTATCATTGCCCCGTAGCCTATTCTTTTAGCGTGCGTTTCATTCGTGATCTGTTTCGATGTCGTACCGCCTGAAACTATAGCATGAAATCCGCTTACAGCGCCGCAGGCAACGGTAATAAAAAGCACCGGCCACAAAGCATCGCCTATGCTCGAACGCCATGCTACAAAAGCAGGCAGCTCCAGATTAGGACGGGAGACAAAAATTCCTACATAGCCGAACGTCAAACCCAGCACAAGTAAAAATGCGGATAAATAATCCCTGGGTTGAAGCAATATCTGAACGGGCATTATGCTTGCGAAATACGCATATACAAGCAAAACAATGCTCCATGTCTTAAGCGCATCGCCTGAAGCAGTTATCGGCATTTTATTGCCCAGCATAACAAGGCCTGCCAAACTCAACAACCCGAATATCGTAACAAGGGCATTGTTGGCTTTTCTTATGTACATCAAATAACCAACAGTCATCGCAACGGGTATCAATCCTAAGGACGGCATCACTATTTCAGGCTTTACAACAAATGTCCTGGCGCAAACATCCACAAAAACGGATATTATTAAAATAAGCGCCACCCATAAAAATGCCAGAAAAATATATTTTGTGTTTTTAGAAACTACGGTTTTGGAAAAATCAGCGATGGATGAACCCTGATGCCGCACAGAAGCCATAAGGCTTGCATAATCGTGCACCCCGCCGATAAAAACCGTGCCTAACACTACCCATAATAAAACCGGCGCCCAGCCCCATATCGATACCGCAAGTATCGGGCCCACTATCGGCGCTGCTCCTGCTATAGACGAAAAGTGATGCCCAAACAACACCGTCCAATGTTTCGCGGGCACATAGTCTGTGCCGTCATATTTAAAATACGCGGGTGTTTTTTTGTCCGGGTCCGGCTTAAAAATAGCTTCTATTTTTTTAGCGTAAACCGCGTATCCGAACCAGAACATAAGCATCGTTAGCGCGACGATAATCAAAGAATTCATATTATTTAAGCAGCTTCTCGATTATTCCGAAGCCTGTTTTTAATTTTACGCTCGCTTTATAGGCCGCGATTTCATTAAACGCCTCTACCTCATCCCTGGCTATACCTTTCCCGTAAACAGCAAAAAATATCGGTTCTCTTGTATGCGTTCTTACTGAAACAGGAGTAGCGTGATCCGATGTAATCAGGATCCTGAAATCCTGTTTTGTCTTTTGGAAATGCTCCAGTATCGAACCGACAATGAGCCTGTCTATGTTTTCTATAGCCGCAATCTTCGCCCTTGCGTCGCCGTTATGCCCTGCTTCATCAGGGGCTTCGACGTGAATAAACACAAAATCGTGTTTTTCAAGCGATTCTATCGCGTAATCGGCCTTGCCTTTATAGTTGGTGTCATAGTAACCCGTAGCGCCCGGAACATTTATCACATCCAGGCCTATGGTTTTACCTATACCTTTTATTAAATCAACCGCGGATATAATGGAACCTGTGACATTAAATTTTTCCTTAAAACTCGGGATGTGCACATTAACACCCTGGCCCCACAGCCATATCATACTTGCCGGATTTTCTCCCAGATCGACCCTGACTTTGTTTATGTCATGAGACATCAGTATATCTTTTGATCTTACCATCAAATCCGTCAAAAAAGCAGCGGCCTTTCCTCTTGGCATATACCTTTGGATTCTTTTTCCGGTAATATCATGCGGAGGCGTGCATATGGTATTCAAAAAATCCTTTGCCTGTATGCCTGCCTGCCTGGTATCGATAACTGTCAAATGCCTGTAGCTTATTCCGGGATAAAATTTTACTCCCTTTAAATTCAATTTTTCATCAAGAAATCTTATCAATATTCCGGCTTCTTTGCTTTTAATGTGCCCCGCGGAATAATCTTCCATCTTCTCATCCGAAATAGTGACTAAATTGCACCGAAAACCTACATCTGATTCTTTAAGCTTAACGCCCATATTCGCGGCTTCAAGCGGCGCTCTGCCTGTGTAGTATTTATTCGGGTCATATCCTAAAAGCGACAAATTCGCAACATCACTTGCCGGGGTAAGCCTTAAAGGTATGGTACTCGCAATACCGACCTGCCCTTCTTTGGCAACCATATTCATGTTGGGAATACGCGCTGCCTGAAGCGGAGTTTTTCCGTCAAACTCCTTAACTGCCCTATCGCACATTCCGTCGCCGACAAGCATTATATATTTCATTTTAACCCTATAACTTTTAATACTTCTTCGACCTTAGGTGAAACAGCCTCCGGTTCTTTTATGGTTTTTATTGCCCTGTCAGGGTCCTTTAAACCGTGTCCGGTTAATACACATACTATTCGTTGCGTATTGCCTTTTCCGCCGGAGGCGGATCCGCCTTTGGCGGAGA
>JAFGKX010000055.1 GCA_016928375.1 Candidatus Omnitrophota bacterium
AGAATGTATGACAAATTGGCCGGTATGACCGGCACCGCTTTAACCGAGGCGGAAGAATTCGATAAGATATACAAACTTGACGTTATTTCAATACCGACAAATAAGCCGCTTATAAGAGCGGAATATCCCGATGTCGTATACAAAACCGAAAAAGAAAAATTTAACGCCATCGCGCAGGAGATAGAAGAACTTTATAAAAAGAAACGCCCTGTTTTAGTCGGTACGATTACAATTGATAAATCGGAAAGATTAAGCGAAATTCTTAAACGAAAGCAGATTCCGCATAACGTATTGAATGCAAAATACCATGAATATGAAGCCCACATAGTTGCCCAGGCAGGAAGACTCGGAGCAGTTACCATTGCAACCAACATGGCAGGCCGCGGCACGGATATTTTATTAGGCGGCAATGCCGAGTTTCATGCCAGAGATACAATAACTAAGATAGAAGCCGGCGAAAAATCCCTGAGCGAAGATGAGAAAAAAGATATTTTTAATGAGGCAAAAGTGTCGTCAAACAAAGACCATGAAACCGTGGTAAGCCTGGGAGGCCTTCATATCATAGGTACAGAGCGGCATGAAGCGCGCCGCATAGACAACCAGCTGCGCGGCCGTTCCGGCAGACAGGGCGATCCCGGCTCAAGCAGATTTTATGTATCTTTGGAAGACGACCTTATGCGCATATTCGGCTCGGACAGAGTCACACGCATTGTAAATTTCTTTAAACTGGAAGAAGGTGTTCCCATTGCAGAACATGCTATCGTGGCAAAGAGCATAGAAACAGCACAGAAAAGAGTTGAAATGCACAACTTCCAGATCAGAAAACAGGTTCTTGAATTTGACAACGTTATGAACAAGCAAAGAGAGGTTATTTACGACCAAAGAAAAGCTATGCTGGAGAGCGAAAACCTCAAAGAGCACGTTTGGGACATGATAGAGGACCTTATTGCAAATGCCCTTAAAACATATTGTCAGGATGAGAGAATATCCGAGGAGTGGGATTTATCCGCATTCGTCAGGTATTGCAGAGAAAAATTCCTGATTAGTTTTGATGCCGGGGAGCTGGAAAAATTTTCCTACGATGAGCTAAAGACATTTATATTAGAGAAAGTGAAAGCGCACTATGATGCCAAAGAACAAAACATGGGCGCCGAGATGATGAGGCAACTGGAAAGATTCGTGCTTTTACAATCAATAGATTCCAAATGGAAAGAACACTTACGCAGCATGGATGATTTAAGAGAAGGCATAGGTTTAAGGGCCTACGGACAAAGAGACCCCCTGATTGAATATCAGAAGGAAGGCTATGAGATGTTTGCAAACATGATGGACTCTATCAAGGATGAGTCCGTAGAGTTTATATTTAAACTTGAACCGGTAAGGAGAACTTTAAGCAGCGTGTTTTCCGAAACACCGCAACAAGCCGTGCATCCCGAAGCGAGTTCTATGCATGATATAGCAAGAGCTTCCGCGCCGGAAGATTCAGCCCTGAACCATTCGCTTCGCTCAGATTCAAAGCGCGCCCAACCACAGAGGAAAGTTCCGAAAGTTGGCAGAAACGAGCCCTGCCCATGCGGCAGCGGCAAAAAATACAAAAAGTGCTGTGGCAGGAATGAATAGCCTCCTCATGATATTATCCGCAATCCTTTTATCGGGCGCGTTCTCCAGTTTTAATCTGGATTGTTTGTCGTGGTTTGCTTTTGTCCCCTTATTTTTTGCGCTGGAGGGAAAAAGCAAACTACAATCGTTTATCATATCCTATATCTGCGGATTTTTGTTTTTTATAATTTCCATGTATTGGATTTTTTATGTAACAGGCGCCGGCTGGATTATGCTGTCGCTTTATCAGGCTATTTACTTCGGCATTTTTGGTTTAGTTTTTAACTATTTCTCCAAACCATACCGCTATATAGCGCTTCCTTCGGCTTGGGTTATACTCGAATACATGCGCGCGCATTTTGCCGGCGGTATCGGCTGGAATCTTTTAGGATATTCCCAGTATAAAAATATACCCTTGATACAAATCGCGGATATTACAGGCGTCTTAGGAGTTTCCTTTTTAATAATACTTATGAACGTTGCCATATATGCGGTTATAAAAATGGCAATAAACTGTTACAGGCTTGATCCAAGGCCGAGATTAAAAGGCAATGCCCCGTTTGGGGAAGAATTTAAAAACAATCCCGCAATACCGACTTTAAGCATTCTTATTGTTTTTATTTCGGTATTAATATACGGCTATAAAGCAGCCGTAATTGATAACACGGCAGATAAGTTTAAAATTTCGGTTGTTCAGGGCAGTATCCCGCAGGAGGCCAAATGGGACGAGACATTTAAACGCGATATTATGGCGCGTTATCAGGCCTTAAGCATTCAGGCGGCAGAAGACGGCGGCGATCTTATCGTATGGCCGGAAACGGCTGTGCCCGGTTACCTTTATTACGATCATGAATTGAGCCGATGGATAAAAACAGTGCTGGAGGAAATAAAAACACCTTTGCTTGCAGGCGCGCCAATAATGGCAGATTATGATATGGATAAAAGTTATAATAGCGCTGTTTTATTTTCAGAAGAGGGCAAGATTCTGGAGCGTTATGATAAATTACATCTGGTAATGTTCGGCGAGTACATTCCGCTCGAAGAAAATTTTCCGATTTTGCGAAAATTATTCCCCATAAGCGGTAATTTTATTCCCGGGAATGAATACACGGTATTTAATATCGGGCAGGTGAAGTTTTCAACGCTTATATGTTTTGAAGATATATTTCCTGCTCTTGTAAGGAAATTTGTGAAAAATGGCGCTGATTTTGTGGTTAACATTACAAATGATGCCTGGTTTAAGGAGACAGCCGCCGCTTATCAGCATGCGGCCTGCTCGGTTTTCCGCGCAGTAGAAAACAGGCGTCCCGTTGTCAGAGCCGCCAACACCGGGCTTTCGTGTTTTATAGATAAAACCGGCAGAATATACGAAAAGGTATCCGAAAATGGCAAGGATTTGTTTATTCCGGGTGTAAAAAGCGCCTTTATAAGCATTGAAAGTAATAAAAAATACACATTTTACACTAAATATGGCGATATATTTGTGCTGATTTGCATAGTAATGGCGGGGGTGTGTTTCGCCGGGAAAATGTTTTTGACAATTTAAGTAGCGAAGTATATAATTCTATTACTAATTATTACGGGGCGTGGCCTAGTTTGGTTTATGGCGCCTGCTTTGGGAGCAGGAGATCCCCAGTTCGAATCTGGGCGCCCCGACCATGTGCTCGTGAGCTTGTATTTACTCGCCTGCGCTTGCCGCTCATTCAGGCAGACGCGGCCTTCATTCGCTGTGGCAAAAATTGCTCACTGCAACGCGTTTGTTTTCGCAATTTTTGACAGTCGCTACGGCGAAGCAAATACAAACTACTTCGTATACAGTGCGTAAGAATTAAAAAGATATTTGAAATTATGCGCCCGTCCGCCTTCGCTGAGCACTTATCGTGCACAGCTTCGGTGAGGCTGGGAAAGTTCATTGAAGAAATTGCGCCCGTAGCTCAGTTGGATAGAGCATCTGCCTTCTAAGCAGAGGGTCGCCTGTTCGAATCAGGCCGGGCGTGCCAGTTATTACGTTTTTGTATGTGATTGTTTCCGCTTGTCGTTCACTCAGGCAAAGCGCGACCTTCGTTCACTGTGGCAAAAATTGCTCACTAGTGCGCGTTTGTTTTCGCAATTTTTGACAGTCGCT
>JAFGKX010000056.1 GCA_016928375.1 Candidatus Omnitrophota bacterium
AACGTTGGCGATATTGCCGGAATGGGCGCGGATTTATATGAATCATACGTAGGTTCCATAGTCGCTACCATGGCTTTGGCTGCTGCTGCAGGTTTTGGTTTTAACGGGGTTATCATACCGTTGGTTATGGCTTCGATAGGTGTATTGGCCTCTATCATAGGAACTTTCTTTGTAAGAAGCGGTGAGCAGGCAGACCAGGGCGTGCTTCTTATGGCCCTAAGAAAAGGCATATTTGTCAGTGCCATTATTATAGCCTTTGCTTCATATTTTGTGATACGTATGTCTTTAGGTGTCGAACACATAGGTATTTACTGGGCAGTGATAACCGGTTTGGTGGCAGGACTTTTGATAGGACTTTCTACAGAGTTTTTTACATCCGATAAGTATCCGCCTACGCTTAGCATATCAAAATCCGCTTTAACCGGTCCAGCCACGGTTATTATATCGGGGCTTGCAGTAGGATTTATGTCTACCGCAATCCCTATTTTAGTAGTTGCGTCGGCCATTATGATCAGTTTTTTTGTTTCCGGCGGTTCAGCCAGCTTTAATGCAGGTTTATATGGAGTGGGAATCTCAGCGGTAGGTATGCTTAGCACTCTAGGTATTACGTTAGCAAGTGATGCTTACGGACCTGTTGCAGATAACGCAGGAGGTAACGCTGAGATGTCCGGATTAGGTCCGGAAGTGCGCAAAAGGACAGATGCCCTGGATTCTTTGGGAAACACTACGGCGGCAACCGGTAAAGGATTTGCCATAGGTTCAGCTGCCTTGACTGCGCTCGCTCTTATAGTTGCCTACCAAAATGAAGTTGAACATTTTGGTGTACAACTGAACCTGCTTCTTACAAATCCCAGGGTATTATGCGGTTTGTTTATAGGGGCGATGCTTCCGTTTTTATTTTGCTCTCTTACCATGCAGGCTGTCGGCAGCGCTGCGGGTAAAATTGTGGAAGAAGTACGCAGACAATTCAGAGAGATCAAAGGGCTTCTGGAGGGAACTGCAAAAGCTGATTATGCCAGCTGTGTAAATATAGTAACAAGCGCGGCTCAAAAGGAGATGATTCTTCCAAGCCTTATAGCACTTCTTTCCCCGATTGCAATGGGACTTTTGGTGGGAGTGGATGCGGTGTGCGGACTTTTGATAGGAGCTCTTGTCTCGGGATTTGTACTTGCGGTCATGATGGCCAATTCAGGAGGCGCGTGGGACAACGCAAAAAAAAGCATAGAAAAAGGCAACTACGGAGGCAAGGGTTCTAATGCGCACAAGGCGGGAGTAGTCGGCGATACTGTAGGGGATCCTTTTAAAGATACTGCAGGTCCATCTCTAAATATTTTGATTAAACTTATGTCTATGATATCCGTTGTGTTTGCGTCGTTTATCGTTGCCAATACACTCATGAAATGAAAACATAACAACCTGTGCACATACCGCAATATTGTTTTTAACATCAACATAAAAGGACCCGCAACATGTGCAATGTCTTCCAGGCCTATAGTTGCGATGAAATGAATAATGTCTGTCAATACGAATGTCGTGAATGAGCGGCAATAACGGTAAACTCGCAATGCGCATAGATGAGGTTACGAGATGGGTCGAAAAATACGGTATTGTAGCTTTTCTATCGTGCACAGCCGCTATGTCCATAAGCCTCTTTCTATGGCAAATTAATCATTGGGCATATCTCCCCACTTATATTATTAACAATGCAATTACTCACCGCGACCAAATACAGGTTTTTAAAGGCACGATTTTAATTTTTTTTGCAATAACCACTTTACTTACGCTCGCTTATACAATATTTCACGCATATGTCAAACCGCATGGTTCATCATTTGTAGCCGCAACCAAGGCTTCGCTAAAATCGTTGTCTTTTCTATTTCTTATGCCCCCTACTTTACACAGGGTTATCTGGAGAATAAGCCCGCTTATGATGATGCTAGTAGTAATGGCGCTGGCTGTATGCGTGTTTTATATAGTGAATATCGCAAGAATTCCACGTACCGGTTTTTCCGGAGAAAAATACGCCGCACATAATTCATTCCATGCACAGGATACCCCGGTTTTGAGCCCGGGGATGAATGTGCTAGATAATATGTTTTTTCGATGGAGGAGGCCCCGGACCTACCACCGAATGCGACGGGTACCGTGGGCTTCACCAGTGTATGTGTTATTAGCTTTGCTCATATTGGGATACACATGCTACTTTTCATATTATACTATTTTAAACCACTACAAGCTGGGCACTAGTACGTGCGATTTCACCATTTTTCAGAACGCTTTTATAAATACGTTACATGGCAATTTCATGTCGGTTTCTATTTCGCCATTTGACGGTAGATCACTTTTATCCCAACATCATGATTTCATATTTCTTGTGTATTTACCATTTTTTTATTTATTCCCAAAATCCGAAACGTTACTTATCATACAGAGTGCTTCAATCGCTTTTGCGGCGCTGCCGCTTTTTTTATTCGGAAAAAAAGTTCTTAAATCTACACCCGTTGCGGTATCGATTGCCGCATTTTTTTTATTGCACCCCGCAAATCATGGGCCCAATTTTTACGACATACATCAGATATCTTTCCTACCGATCTCCGTTTTTCTGTTATTTTATTTTTTGGAGAGAAAGAGTATCTTCGGATTTATGATATCGGTTTTATTGATTTTGGGCATAAAAGACGACATGTACATTTTATTATTATTTGTTTCACTGTTTATATATCTTAACGGCAGAGAAAATTTGAGATTCGTATGGTATTCTTTTATTTCAGCTTTTATTTACGGTTTTGCCTACAACACAGTAGGCAGAATCTGGAATATTATACCCACCTTTTTTTATTATGAGGGAATAATGGTTGATAAAAACGGCGGCCTCTTGGAGCTCATCAAAACTGTTATCGCAAACCCGTTGCATGCAATACGCGCGGTAATAACAAAGGATAAAATTCTTTATGTAGCACAGCTTTTTGGCCCAGTCGCCTTTATTCCGCTCCTTAGGAAACAAAATTTTCTCCTGTTTGTCTACGGGCTTGCAGCAACGCTTTTAGCCACGCGTCCGTTTTTATACAAGATTTCATTTCAGTACGTCTGGTATGTTGTTCCATTTTTATTCATCGGGCTTGTATATGTGCTAAAGGATGTTCAAACGATCAATCAAAGTTTAATATCTCCGCTAAAAACGCTTAAAGGCAGAATATACCCTCTTCTAATAACGGTGTTTTTTGCGTCTTTTATATACAGCTGGCAATACGGCGCTTTTCCGAATAATACGTATTTTATCGGGGGATTTAGAAAGGTAGACTTTACGTTTACCGCAGAGGATAAAAGGCGACTGCAGGCGCTTAACAATATTGTAGCGCGTATACCTCCCAATGCGTCCATAAGCGCGTCAGATTGCATTACTCCTCATCTCTTAAATCATGTAAATGTCAAAAAATTCGCTAGTCCAGATAATTCCGAACCTGAATACCTGTTTTTGAGAGATCCTAACTTTGAGAGGCAGGACTATCTTGAGCATTTAAAAGACATCCACGCATATAAGGTTATATACAGGGAGGGCGGATTTCAGTTGTTGAAAAGATCGAAATAGTCCCGTTACGTACACAGCCCCTCCGAAAATTGACTATGGCATAAAGAATAAAGGCCTGTGTAAGCATGGTGAAAATCTGATATTAACCCAATGCCGCGCTTTATACAAATGCCGCCTATATGATCGAAAAAATAGACATCTCAATCGTAATCCCGGTTTTTAATGAAGCCGCAAGACTCCCGGCTTTCCTATCCAGAGTAATAGCTTATTGCAATAGCAGCAAAAAAAAATATGAAATAATAATAGTCGATGACGGGAGTCGCGACAAGACATACGAAGCGGCAATGGCTCATAAAACCCATTTTTGCAGTCTGTCTGTCGAAAAATTTGCGAAAAACGAGGGTAAAGGATACGCGGTTAAAAGAGGGTTTCTAAAATCAAAAGGAAATATACGCTTGTTTTTAGACGCAGACGGGTCGGTTGGACCAGAAGAGATAGGAAGAAATCTACACTATTTAACAGAAGAAGGTTATGATATTTTTATAGGCTCAAGAGTTTTGCGGGATAAGGACCAGACCCTGGTAGTAAAGTGGTACAGAAAATTTATAGGCATAGTCTTCAATTTTCTTGTTCACGCCATACTTTTTAAAAATATTAGCGATACCCAATGCGGATTTAAAATGTTCAAAGGAGAGGTAGTAACACCTTTATTTTCAAGGAGTTACTTAAAAGGGTTTGGTTTTGACATGGAAATTTTATATCTTGCACACAAGATGGGCTATAGAGTCAAAGAAGGCGCTGTTTCCTGGCGTCATATGGCAGGTTCCAAGGTCAATTTATTTACTGACGGAATAAGGATGTTTTTAAACATATTGCAGATAAGGAACTGGCACTGGACGCCGATTAACCCGTTCGGCAAATATTTAGGGCCGGATGAGTACAAATATATGTACGATATGGAAAAGCGTCACTGGTGGTTTACAGGCCGCCGGGCTCTTATAGTGCATTTGATAAAATCCTCGAACATTATTTCCCCGCAGATTCTGGATGTGGGTTGCGGTACAGGCGCAAATTTGCTGGCATTTGGCAAAATGGGCAAGGCTTTTGGCATAGATATCTCTGCGCGCGCAATAAAATTTTGCAAGAAAAGAGGAGTCGAAAACGTAATTCAATGCTCGGCAGAAAAGATTGAATACGCGGATAAAACATTTGATATCATTACATGCCTTGATCTTCTTGAACACGTCGCAGACCCCGTAGAGATGTTAGCGGAATTAAAAAGGGTTCTAAAGGACGACGGCAAGATTATTATAGCTGTGCCGGCTTTCAGATTTTTATGGAGCCAACACGATGAGGCATTATGCCATTTGCGAAGATATACGAAAAAATCGCTGTTATCCGATTTGAAAAATGCGGGACTAAAAAGCGAAAATAACGGTTACTTTTTCTTCTTATCCTTTTTTGCCGTAGCCCCTATAAGGATGATGAGAAAATTTCTCGTTTCTAATCAAGTTACTCGTAGCGATACCACTACGTTACCCCCGAAATACCTTAATGAATTTTTAAAATTCCTGTTCAAAATAGAATTGATAATTTCCGGATGGATGCGGTTGCCTTTCGGTACGACTATTTACACCATAGCTTCCAAAAACGGGCGCTGTTCTTGATAGGAAAAAGATTTGATTATACCTGTAATGGCGCAAGTCGCGTGTTTACGACTGCAGGGACCCGAAAAAACCATACGCTGCGCTAAAAGGTATACAATAGGGGGCATAAAAAAAGAGGCAGGTTTAATTCCCGCCTCTTTTTTTATCCGTGTGATAAGACTCAAAACCTTGAATGTCTTGAACCAAAGTTTCCGCCGCCCGTTCTGTCCTTAGGCGGTTTTGCTTTGTTTACAGTAAGCTTTCGTCCCTTTAACTCTTTGCCGTCTAAGGCTTCAATAGCTTTATTCAGAACTTCTTCAGATTCAACTTCAACAAATCCGAAGCCTTTTGCCCGGCCGGTATATTTATCCGTTATAAGGTTTATGGTACTAACCTGTATACCGTTTTGTTCGAAATGTGTTTTGAGTTCGCCTTCAGTTGTGCTAAAATCCAAGTTGCCTACATATAATTTACTTACTTGTGTCATTTCTTCTCCTTTTCGATTTCCACTTTAGTGGATATTACTTGATTCAAACTAACAATTGCACAATTATTTCTTTCTCTTTCCTTTTTCCCTCCTTTTTTGTGACGGTTTGACAAAATGGCGCCTTTCGCGGCACTCCTTAAAAATGCCTTCTTTAATACAGCTTCTTTTGAAGCGTTTTAACGATTTTTCGAAATAGCGTTCATTTTCTATCTCTATTTTTGCCATAGTATACCACTCCTTAAAAATAGTATATATAAGAACCCTATGGTCAGGGAAACCATTGATTATAAGAATTTTGGGATTTATGAATGGTAGGAAACTACCCGAAAAGTGTTAATAGAATCTCTTTAGATATTCACAAGTCTCACAAAATCAATTCTTCCTAAGAAATCACAACTGTCGTTAATTTAGCATCTATTGAGCGATTTGTCAAGGATTTTCTTTGCTAACATGCAAAATGCTTATTTTTTTTGAGAAAAATAGCAAATTGCCCAACTAAACCCTTCGTCATTCCCGGCTCATGTGCTATAATACTGAATAACAAGTTTCAGGGTATGCTCAGCACCATTTTAGCTATTAACCAGGCAGGAAATAAAGTCTTCATAAGTTTTAAACTGAAGAGGAAATTAAAAAGGCGGCCCCGGATCGGTTTTATACGGAGTTAAATATTTTACAAAAAGGCATGCACTACTACAGTCCCCAGTTGCTTTAAAACCTTTCGCACAATAAAGTACAAAAATGGAAATATTTGGCGTAGTAATAGCATTCTTTATTACATTAGCAGTTAGTTTTTTTAGCGTATCAACAGGCGGGACCTCGCTTATAATGGTTCCTGTTCTAATTTCGTTGGGCATGCCTCCAAAAAACGCGATAGCCACTAACATGTTCGGCCTTATATTTTTAAGTATAGGCGGAACCGTCGGTTTTAGAAAGCATACAAACGATAAGGCCAGACTTCTACCACTTTCTTTACTTACAGTAATAGGCTCGGCAGCAGGTGCGGCACTAATTCTCATCATAGATCCGCACATACTGAGAAGAATATTGGCGGTCATAGTTTGTCTTATCGCCGTTTTCGTTATTTTTAACAATAAATTAGGAATTGATAGCAGAAAAAAGCCGTTGCCGGCAAGAAGAGCGGTTATAGGCAGCAGTGTCATTTTCATTTTAGGCATTTACGGAGGCTTCTTTAGTGGAGGATATGTAACAGTCCTAAGTTACGCGCTTATTTTGCTTTTCGGAACAACCTTTCTTGAAGCAGCTTTTGTGTCGAAAGTACTCAATGTTTTTTCTTCGACTGCAGCCTGTTTGATATTTTACAAAAACGGCCTTATTGATTTCAGCATCGCGATGCCATTGGCCGTATCTATGACAGCAGGCGCTTTTTTTGGCGCTAAAGTAGCGGTTGTAAAAGGCAATGCGTGGGTACGTAACGCCATGATTGTCGCTACAATAGCAATGGCCGTTAAACTGTTGATTTTCTGATTTTTTGCAATCGCTTTGAGGTGTGGAGAAAACACTGCAGTGCGCGTCGGAGTAAAGTTGTAAAAACGTAACTAAGCATATGCCGATAAAAAAGTTGAACGCAACCAACAAACGCATAGCGCGTGTAGCATTCGTTTTTATGAACAATAACTGCCTCCCGGTGGGAAAGGGAGCGGGTTATGTTATCGGTGCTATTCTTGAAGCAGGCTTTCCGGTAACTTTTTACGACACAAGCCTTAAGTCCGTCGGTTCAATTGCCGCGGATGTTATACGGCAACCTTTCGACGTTTTAATGATATCCACAATGTCGCAATTCTTCCCTGAAGTCATCAAGTTTGCCAAAAAAGTCAAGCGGCATCGCGATATCCCCATACTTATCGGTGGAATTCATCCTACAAGCGTCGGAAAAACACTGCTTGAAAAACACCCGGAAATAGATTTCCTGTGCATTGGTGAAGGTGAATCTATGGTAGTGGATTTTTTAAACCATCTCGGAACAGAATCTTTATTCGAGATACAAAATCTTGCCTATCGTAGTGGCAGCCGGCCGGTGGTTAACACCCTGCGTTTTCCAGAGAACCTCGAAAAACTACCGGCGTTTCCATGGCATAAGTTTGAAAAAGATGCCAAATACACGGGGCCGAATATTACGGGGCCCATTATTACAGCTTCCCGCGGTTGTCCATATAAATGCACTTTCTGCGGGAACTCTGTTTATTTACAGCATTACGGTAAAGCCTATTTGCGATTTCGCCCTATATCGCATGTAATCGATGAATTATCCATGCTGGCCAAAAACTATTCAGTTTCATGTTTCTATTTTTCGGATGAAATGATGTTATCAAATTCCGAATATGTCTGTGAGTTGTTAAAAGCCGTTAAAAGGTTAAATATCAAATATTTTTTACAGGGCAGAACCGAATGGGTTAACGGTAAACTCGTGGAGACGCTTAAAGATACTGGATGTGCCAAGTTTTTTACAGGGGTAGAATGCGGGAATGAGAAATTTCGCAAGAAACATCTCAACAGGCACATGTCGAATAAACAGATTATGTCAGCCTTTTCGCTCCTGCGAAAAGCAGGCATAGCGGCCGTTTCCGGTAATATGATAGGGTTTCCGTTTGAAGAAGACAGGCGTCTTACAAAGGAAACAATAGAATTTAACCTGGCGCTGCGGCCGGCTTACGCCAGTTTCAATATATTCTATCCATATCCCGGTACCGAATTGCATAAATATTGTATCGATAATGACTTGATAGACCCGGTAAAAGAGGCTAACTATACTCGTGATCAGGACTCAATACTCAAAGGGATAACGGTCAAAAAACAGATTGCGAATATCGTTATGTTCTTAAATCATAAATTATACAAATTCCGCAAGCAATGAAAGAAAAAAATAAATTTATATTAATGGTCATCATATTTTTGGCATGTTTTTATCTGCCGGTTGAAATTTTCCCATTTAGAAACCCTGTTTTTGAAGCGCTTACATTGGTAAGATGGTATGCCAGGGAACATGTTTTATTTTGTTTAATGCCTGCATTTTTTATAGCCGGAGCCATTTCGTTATTTATAAATCAAGCATCTATTATTAAATACTTTGGGAGGGAGGCCAATAAGATGCTTGCTTACGGTGTCGCCTCAATTTCCGGAACTATATTATCGGTATGTTCCTGCACGGTACTTCCTTTGTTTTCCGGAATATATAAAAGAGGCGCTGGCCTAGGACCGGCCACGGCATTTCTTTATTCCGGGCCGGCTATTAACGTATTGGCTATTATAATGACAGCCCGTATATTGGGTTGGAAATTAGGCGTTGCCCGTGCGGTAGGAGCAGTACTTTT
The DNA here is from genome assembly GCA_016928375.1 of Candidatus Omnitrophota bacterium. Taxonomy (GTDB): domain Bacteria; phylum Omnitrophota; class Gorgyraeia; order JABMRG01; family JAFGKX01; genus JAFGKX01. The sequence goes on from JAFGKX010000056.1 coordinate 8,992, forward strand.
CAGCATCACGATAGGTATTTTGATGCATGTTATATTTCTTAGAGAGGAGAGGGCGCGACACCCTTTGGACGACATTGTTGTTTACGAAGGATCGGAGAGGCGTACACTTGCACAAAACGCGCTATATTTTGCCTCCATGATAGGTTTTTTAGTGTTTGCTAATTGGGCAAAACCGGTAAACGATTCCCAGGGCTTGTGGGTATATGTTTATTATGTAAAATGGTATATTGCTGCCGGTTTTCTTTCACTAATTGGTATTACGCTTATAAGATGGTTCAGGAAAAATGAAATCTTGAGCTGGATAAGCGCTTCATGGGCATTCGCCAAGCAGATAATGCCGTTACTGCTGGCAGGCGTACTGGTGGCAGGGCTCTTTTTGGGCCGGCCGGGACACGAGGGTTTTATTAGTTCGCGGGTTATAGAAAAATCCGTAGGCGGCAACTCGTTATCGGCAAACTTTTTTGCCGCGATCGTTGGGGCATTTATGTATTTTGCTACCCTTACCGAAGTGCCAATACTGCAAGGGTTGATAGGCTCAGGCATGGGAAACGGTCCTGCCCTTGCATTGCTATTAGCCGGCCCTGCACTTAGTTTGCCTAATATGCTTGTAATCAGGGGTATTATAGGTACTAAAAAAACCGTTGTCTACATAAACCTTGTAGTCATTATGGCGACAATAAGCGGAATAATTTTTGGATTAATAACGGGAGAGCCGAAATGAAGATAGAAATACTGGGGATGGG
>JAFGKX010000057.1 GCA_016928375.1 Candidatus Omnitrophota bacterium
GACAGGGCATCTGGTATTTTCCACTTTGCACACCAATGACGCAGCCAGCGGCATAACGAGATTGGTGGATATAGGCGTAGAACCGTATTTGATATCTTCAAGCGTTGAGGCGTTTATTGCGCAGCGGCTCATAAGGACGCTTTGTCCGGAATGCAAACAGCCCGATGATTCCGCGCCCGTTGAATTAAAAGAACTTATTGCGGGCGATTTGAAGGTAAAACCTTTTGATATTAAATTATTTAAATCGAAAGGCTGCCCTAATTGTAATTTTACCGGGTTTTTAGGCAGAATAGCAATATACGAAATTCTATTAATGGATGATGAAGTAAAAGACCTGGTTATGAAAAAAGTTCCGTCAACGCAAATAAAAAAGGTGGCAATTTCAAAAGGGATGCGTACTTTAAGGCAGGATGGATGGCAAAAGGTTATATCCGGGCTAACTACTCCGGAAGAAGTGCTTAAGACGGTTTCTGCGGAAGAAAATAAGCAGGATAAGGGATATCAAGCGCCTGATATTAGCCCTGGGGATTCATCCGAAAAAGAGGGCTTGCCGGAGGAAGAGCTGCATCAAAGGGCATTCCATCGCTTAAACGATAAAGTCAGCCTGCATTATAAGGTGTTCAAGGGCCAAAATGAATTGCTTAGGCGCGGCCTTAAGCCGGAACAACTGACTGTTACGAAGAATATTTCCGCCGGCGGGCTGCTTTTTGTATCCGCTGAGCCGGTCACTGTGGGTTCGATACTGGAATTAACATTGGAACTGCCGGACGGTAGCGAAAATATAGAATGTTTTGCGAAAGTTGTCAGAACAGGCGAAAAAGAGGAAGGCAGATTATACGATATAGCTGTTTATTTTCTGGATATAAGCAGCGCAAACAGAACAAGGCTTAAAAAATACGTAGAAATCCTACGTAAGGGGTAATATGGCTGTATACAAATACCGCGCAAAAAAAGGTCCCGGAGAAATAATAGAGGACATAATAGAAGCTGTTTCGGAAAAAGAGGCTGTTGACAAAATCATTCAGACGGGATACGTTCCTGTGCGTGTAGAAAAAAAAGCTGCTGAGCATACTTCTAAACAGCCGGTTTTAAGCAGAAAATTATCAGGCAGGGTTCGTTCCGTAGAAATAACTGTTTTCAGCAGGCAGCTCGCCAGCCTTTTAAAATCCGGAGTGCCTATTTTAAACTCAATAAGTACCATTGCGGAACAATCTGAAAACCCATATTTAAAATCTATCCTTTATCATAGCCATAAAGCCCTCAAAGAAGGCGTTGCGTTTTCTTCCGCGCTTAGGCAGTACCCGAAGGTATTTTCCCCTCTCTATATCGCAATGGTGCGCGCAGGAGAAGACTCGAGCGCCCTGCCGGAAGCGCTTATAAGGATAGCCGGTTACCGCACAAAACAGGATGATATGATGTCCCGTTTTCGCATGGCATTGGCGTACCCTATGCTTATGGGCCTGGTGGGAGCGGGAACGATAATATTCATGCTGACGTTTGTGATGCCGAGGCTTATGCGTATTTTTGTAACTATGGAACAAGCGCTCCCTTTGCCTACGCGTATTTTAATTTCAACAAGCCAGTTTTTACGCCATAACTGGTTTTGGATAATAGCGGGTATATTTATTGTCATATATTTGATCAGGCGGCAGGCATCGACCAAAATAGGCAGGCAGGCTTTTAGCTTGTTAAAATTGCGCCTTCCGATGTTCGGTAAATTCATTGTTAAAGCTGAACTAGCGCGTTTTAACCGCACCCTGGAATTATTGATAAAAAACGGCGTGCCAATATTAAAGGCAATAGAAATAGCGATACCGGTTCTACAAAATGAGATCTTGAGGCAAAAGCTGCAGCAGAGCTGCCAGGACTTAAAGCAAGGCGGTTCATTCGGAAACAGCCTTAAGGGTTCGGGACTATTTCCTTTATTCATGAGCAACCTGGTAATGGTCGGGGAGGAATCCGGTAAACTCGATGAGGCATTAGGAGAAATAGCTACTGCGTATGAGCACGATACCGATACTGCGATAAGAACCATCAGCACCCTTATGGAGCCGCTTATGATATTGATAATGGGGTTGATTATAGGTTTTATGGTAATAGCTATGCTCCTGCCGGTTTTTGAAATTAATGTGATGGCGAAATAAAAAGGATAAAGGATAAGATATGGCGTGCAGATGGGCACAGATGATAACGAAGTTGTCATTACGAGGAGCGATAGCGATTGCTTCGCCCGTCATTGCGAGGCTGACGAAGTCAGCCGAAGCAATCTCAATAACGGGCTCACAACAGGCTCTACAATCTCAAGTGAGGAGATTGCTTCGCTCCCTTCGGTCGCTCGCAATGACGATCGTGGTAATATGTTGTTTTGTCTACGCTAATCTGTGTATTGCAACGTATAATATTGCTTTTGCCGATGATCAGCCTCAATGGCAGGAGATAAAAGGCGAACATTTCCTGATTTATTTTACAGGCGATGAAAAATTTGCAAAAGAATCGGAACAAAAAGCGGAGTATTATTACCGCAATATAGCGTTAGACCTAGGGTACCAGAGGTATTCGGAATTTTGGCTGTGGGACAACAGGGTTAAGATTTATATTTATCCTGACCACGCCTCTTATATAAAAGCAACAGGCCAGCCTGAATGGTCGCACGGCATGGCTAATTATAAAACCAAACAAATAGCAAGCTATACCTGGAGCGAAGGGTTTTTAGAGTCGCTTTTGCCGCATGAGATAGCGCACCTTATTTTCAGGGATTTTATCGGTTTTAAGGGAGAAGCCCCGCTCTGGCTGGATGAAGGGGTGGCGCAATGGGCGGAATACTCGAAAAGAAATTTTATGAAAAGCCAGGTTAAAAACATTTTTGACGCAAATTCGATTATGCTGGTAAACGATATGATGAAAGTGGATTTTAAATATATACAATTAAAAGATGTACTTTATATACGCGCTACGCTTACCAAAGAAGGCGAGCCGGGCGTCGTATTTTTAACCGGCGACGAACTTATTAAAAATTACTATATACAGGCATTTTCCATGGTGAGTTTTCTTGTGGAAAAATATGGCGCGGAACGTTTTTCGCATTTCTGCCGCGAACTACGCGACGGAAAATCATTCGAAGCAGGGCTTAATGCCGCGTACAGGGAGCGCATATCTGGTATAAACGAATTTCAGAATAAATGGAGAGAATACCTGCTTAACGGGCAAAAATAAAGCCCCTCGCATTCGCTTGGCCTGCCTGCCGGTAGGCAGGGACAATTTGTATAGCGAAAAACGAGGGCAAATTGGAGGGACGATGAGTAGAAACAAAAAAGGATTTACCCTGATAGAATTGATGCTTGTGGTTATAATTATCGGAGCGCTTGTGGCAATGGTAATGCCGAGGTTCGCAGGGCGCGGAGAATCAGCGCGAATAGCCGCTGCCAAAGCGGATATACGGGCTAATATCGCAACAGCCCTTAAGATGTATGAATTGGATAATGGCAATTACCCTACAAGCGATGAGGGCCTTAACGCTCTTATGAATAAGCCCGCTTCAGCCACAAACTGGAACGGCCCGTATCTGGAAAGGCAGCCTCTGGATCCATGGAGCAGGGAATATAAGTATAAATGTCCGGGCGATCACAGGACATCGGATTACGACCTGTATTCTTTAGGCAAAGACGGAACAGAGAGCAATGACGATGTTAAAAACTGGGAATAAGAGAGGCTTTACGTTTATAGAGGCAATGCTGGCAACGGTTATACTGGGGCTGGGCACCGTGCTTGTTTATGAGGCATTTTTCATTTCATTGAATGCCTCTAATTATTGCCGGGATTATATGGAGATAGCGCCGTGGGCGGATGAAAAAATCTGGCAGGTCCAGGATTGCCTGATGCGCCTGGGCGATGCAGCCGATTTAGACGGCTCAGGCGAATTAAAAGCAGGGAACAAAAATTTTAAATGGAACATGTCATACTACCTGGTAGACGGAACGCAGCATTTGTATGGAGTAGACCTTGTTTTATCCTGGCAGGAAGGGCCCAGGAAAGCTGTTATATCAAGGAGCGCTTATGCGATACACAAGGCGTAGGAGCGCAGAGGGCTTTACGTTTATCGAGCTTATGGTGGTTACTGCTATAATATCCGTAATTTTACTGGCGCTATACGCTATGTTTGATAATGGTATAAAAATCTGGCAGCAGGTGAATAAGCCCATACCGAAAGAGGATGTGGATATATTTTTCGATAAATTCGCTTACGATTTAAGAAATACCTTTAAAATGAAAGGCGTAAATTTTACAGGAGCAGAGAATATTTTTGAATTCGCCGCTTTAGTAACAAGCTCGCGCCTTGATAAAAGGACAGTCGGCAGGGTAGTATATTTTTACGATACGCAGGCAGAGGCGGTCAAAAGAAAACGGATGGATTTTTCCGATATTTACAATAGAGACGAAGGCGAGATTGAAGATATGCTTAAGAATGTAAAATCTTTGCGGTTTCAATATTATTTTTATGATACCCAGACAAAAGAGTACCTTTGGCAGCAGGATTGGCTGAATGAAGAACCGCCTATAGCCGTAGAAATAACACTGGAATTTTACGATGGCAGTAAGCTCTGCGCGGTTACAAGGACTATAGGCGTGCCATTAGCGAGTATGACGGTTGGAAAAACATGAATAATATGATAACATCAAAAGCCAGAGGCAGTGTACTCATGCTGAGTTTATGGTGCATGTGCCTGCTGACTATGTTTGCGGCGTATTTAGGTTATAATGTAAGACAGAAACTTATGCTGGTAAAACGTATTGAAGAAAGAAGCAAGCTGCGGTTTGCCGCTGAAGCAGGTGTAAAAAAAGCCATTTCTATCGTCAAAGCGCAGGAGCAAAAAACCTACAATGCTTTAAATGATGATTTAAGCGCAAATGATGCTTTTAAGGATATAATGGTAGGCGACTGCGTGGTCAGTATTTGTTATGAATATAAAGATGATGAAACAGGGGCCTTGGCGCTTTGTTACGGAATTGCGGATGAAGAGAGAAAAATAAATGTAAAGACCGCAAGCCCTGTTGTTCTGGAACGTTTTTTCCGTATTACGCTTGAAAGCGATTACGCGCAATCGCAGGCGCTGGCGGCATCCATCATAGATTGGCAGGATGAAGACAGCGGCATGTCGATTCCATTGGGCAGTGCCGAGGATTCTTATTACAGAAACCTCCGGTTTCCATACGAAGCCAAAGACAGCGGGATGGAAATTCTGGACGAGCTTTTATTGGTAAAAGGGATAGATAATAAAACATTTTTTTGCATAAAAGATTACCTTACTGTTTACGGCGGCGGCAAGATTAATATTAATACGGCTTCGAAAAATGTTCTTATGGCCCTCGGGCTTGACGAAGATATAGCGGACAAAATTATATTATTTCGTAACGGCAAGGATAGGATTGCGGCTACACCCGATGACAATGTATTTGAATCAAATTCCAGCATACTGCCTAAGCTCAGCCAGTTTTCCAGGCTGGATAATTCGCAATTAACGCACTTAAGCCGGGTGGTGGATGAATATATTGCGACGGCATCGGATAATTTCATGATCAGGAGTGTTGCGAGGCTGAATAACGGTAAAAACACCATGACGACAATCTGCGTTGTAGACCGCAAGGGCAACGTATTGCACTGGCAGGAGTCTTAGTTTATGTTTGGAATAAAAAAATTAATACCATTATCGACTATAGGCGCGCGCGATATAATAAGCGTGGATTTAAGCACCGCGTATTTTAAGCTTGCCCATATCAGAAGATATCCCAACAAAAAAGAAGTAATCGCGCTGATAAGCAAAGATATAACC
>JAFGKX010000058.1 GCA_016928375.1 Candidatus Omnitrophota bacterium
AGGCGGCCCGGGAATGAGGGAGATGCTTGCGCCTACTGCGGCAATAGCAGGCATGGGTTTATCCGAATCAGTGGCCCTGATTACGGACGGCCGTTTTTCAGGCGGAACGAGAGGCCCGTGCATAGGGCACATATCCCCCGAGGCAGCGTCGGAAGGCCCGATAGCCATTATAAAAGACGGAGACTTTATACACATAGATATAACTAACAGAAAGATAGAACTTAAAGTTTCGCAAAAAGAAATAGACGCGCGTTTTAAAACACTAAGGCCCAGGAAACTTAAGATAAAAACAGGATATATGGCAAGGTACGCCAGAATGGTAGAATCCGCATCCACAGGAGCAATTTTAAAATGAAGCTGACAGGCGCAAAGATATTAACGGAATCATTGGCTAGGGAAAAAGTAGAAGTAATGTTTGGCTATCCCGGCGGCGTAGTGCTTCCCATTTTCGATGCTTTGTATGATTCGCCTATAAGATTTATTTTACCTCGGCATGAGCAGGCAGCTGCGCACGCAGCAGACGGATATGCGCGCGCAACCGGAAAAGTAGGCGTGTGCCTTGCTACATCAGGCCCCGGAGCGACTAATCTTGTAACAGGCATTGCGACCGCATATATGGATTCTGTTCCTATGGTCGCTATTACAGGCCAGGTAAAAACCAATTTAATCGGAAGCGATGCTTTTCAGGAAGCCGATATCACTGGAATAACCCGGCCGATTACAAAACATAATTATCTCGTAAAAAACGTGAAAGACCTGGCAATGACCATTAAGGAAGCATTTTATATAGCCAGGACAGGAAGGCCCGGCCCTGTTCTTATAGATTTACCCGTGGATGTTGTTATGCAGGAGGCGGAATTTGAATATCCTGAGAACATAAATATACGAACTTATAATCCGACTTATCAGGCGCACTTGGGCCAGGTAAAAAAAGCAGCTAAGCTGATCAAGGCTTCGAAGAAGCCAATTGTGTATGTAGGCGGCGGAGTTATAATCGCAGGCGCGAGCGGGGAATTGAGTGAATTTATCCGAAAAACAAACATACACGTTACTACCACATTGATGGGGCTGGGAGCTTTTCCTCAGACAGACCCTTTGTCATTGGGTATGCTTGGTATGCACGGTACGGCATATGCAAATCATGCGATTATGGAAAGTGATCTCATAATTGCCATAGGCGCAAGGTTTGATGACAGGGTTACTGGCAGGCTCGATCATTTTGCTCCTGGAGCAAAAATAATTCACATAGATATAGACCCGTCAAGCGTGAGCAAAAATGTAAAAGTTGAGGTGCCTATTGTGGGCGATGCCAAGGATGCCCTGGCCAAGCTTAATAAAATAATTCAACCGCCTGACATTGAACACTGGAACGGGCAGATAGATGCATGGAAAAAGAAATACCCTCTTGCGTATAAAAACGACACACAAACAATAAAACCCCAATACGTGGTTGAGCAGATTTATGAAGCAACGAAAGGTGACGCGATAATATGCACGGAAGTCGGCCAAAACCAGATGTGGGCAGCGCAGTATTATAAATTCAAAAAACCGCGCACATGGATTTCAAGCGGCGGCTTAGGCACTATGGGATACGGATTTCCTGCGGCAATAGGAGCGCAGATCGGCTGTCCCGAAAAAACGGTATTTGATATAGCAGGCGACGGAAGCATACAGATGAATATTCAGGAACTGGCAACCGTAGCAGTCAATAAACTTCCGGTTAAAGTCGCGGTGCTTAATAATTCCTGCCTTGGCATGGTAAGGCAATGGCAGGAATTATTTTACAAAAAAAGGTATTCTCATACGCGCTTTAAATCAGGATGCCCTGATTTTGTAAAGATGGCGCAGGCTTATGGAATTGCCGGTATGATGATAACCAAAAAAGAAGAAGTAAGAAAATCTATAGACGAAGCCCTGAAAATAGACGGGCCAGTATTTTTGAATTTTATAGTAGAAGAAGAAGAAAATGTATTTCCTATGGTTCCGGCGGGAGAGGCAATTAACAGGATGATAGAAGGGATGGCTTAAAAAAATGAGGCATGTCATATCTGTGCTGGTGGAGAATAAATTCGGGGTACTTGCGCGTATAGCGGGCTTATTCAGCGCGCGCGGGTATAATATCTCTTCTTTGGCTGTCAGCGAAACACTTGATCCCAGCGTATCCTGCATGACCATTGTAGTAGATACAAAAGATGAAACTATTTTAGAGCAGATAAAAAAACAGCTCAATAAGCTGATAGATATAATTACCGTCATGGATTTTACCAAGAAAGAACACACTGACCGCGAATTGGTTCTTATCAAGGTGAATTATGCGCAGAAAGAAAAAGCTAAGATTGAAAGCATATTGAATAAATATGTGGCAAAGATAATAAAACATAAGGGAGAAACAGCGATAATAGAAGCGGTAGGAGACCAGGAGCAGATAAAACATTTGCTTGAGGCTTTGGGTAAATTGGGAATAAAAGAAATAATAAGAACAGGCAGAATTGCCATGGCAATTGAGTAATCCAACAAACTTGAAAGGAGCTTGAGATGGTAAAGATCTATTACGACAAAGATGCGGATATGGAATTTTTAAAAGATAAGACAATAGCTATTATAGGATATGGTATACAGGGCAGGGGCCAGTCTTTATGCCTGCGCGATTCCGGGTGCAATGTGATTGTTTCGGAATTGCCCGGCACGTCTAATTACGAACAGGCGAAAAAAGACGGGTTTAATCCGGTTTCCGCGTCTGAAGCAGCGCAGAAAGCAGATATTATTCAGATTCTGACGCAGGACCATATTCAGGCAAGTGTTTATAAAGAGCATATAAAACCAAACCTTAAAAAAGGCAAGGCCCTGTGTTTTTCTCACGGATTCAATATTCATTTTAAGCAGATTAAACCCTCGAAAAATGTGGACGTGTTTATGATAGCGCCGAAAGGCCCAGGGGCCCTTGTGCGCAAGATGTACGAAGAAGGAAAAGGCGTGCCTTGTTTAGTCGCTATATTCCAGGATGCCAGCGGCAATGCATTAAAAATCGCCCTTGCTTACGCTAAGGCGCTTCGGGCAACAAAAGCGGGCGTAATTGAGACTACATTCAAAGAGGAAACAGAGACAGATCTTTTCGGTGAACAGGCAGTGCTTTGCGGAGGCGTAAGTGAATTGATAAAAGCAGGTTTCGATACACTTGTCGAAGCCGGATATCAGCCCGAAATCGCGTATTTCGAAGTTTTGCATGAGCTTAAACTTATCACGGATTTAATACAGGAGCGCGGCATAAGCGGTATGCGCCGCGGAGTTTCGAATACTGCCTGCTACGGCGATTTAACGCGCGGCAGAAGGGTTATAAGTGAAAAATCCCGCAAGGAAATGAAAAAGATTTTAACGGAAATACAAAAAGGAAAATTTGCCAGGGAATGGATTAAGGAAAACAAAATCGGCCGGCCTAATTTTGATAGTTTGCTAAAAGCAGGCGATGAGCATTTAATAGAAAAGGTAGGCAGGCAGTTAAGAGAGATGATGCCATGGATGAAAAAATAATAATATTCGATACAACGCTAAGAGACGGAGAGCAATCTCCGGGAGCCAGCCTCCAAAAAAACGAAAAACTTGAAATAGCGTATCAGCTTGAACGTTTGGGGGTAGATGTGATAGAGGCCGGATTCCCGATAGCGAGCCCGGATGATTTCGAAGGCGTAAAGCAGATTGCAAAAAATATAAAAACTACTATTATATGCGGGCTTTCACGCGCCCTTAAAAAAGATACGGATGCTGTGTATGAATCCGTCAAATATGCCAAAAAGCCCAGGATACACGTATTTTTGGCGACATCGAAGATTCACATGCAGTATAAACTGAAAAAAGCCGAAGATGAAGTCTTAAGGCAGGCGGTGGAATCTGTCAAATACGCAAGGAACTTGATAGGGGATATCGAATTTTCTCCGGAAGATGCGTCCAGGACAGAAAAAGAATTCTTATACCGGGTAATAGAAGCAGTCATAAACGCAGGCGCAGGCACGATAAATATTCCCGATACAGTAGGTTATGCGATACCCGAAGAATTCGGCGGTATCATAAACGGTATTAAAAATAACGTGCCTAATATAAACAAGGCAATTATAAGCGTGCATTGCCACAATGATTTGGGGCTATCGGTTTCGAATTCTTTGGCAGCTGTGAAAAACGGCGCAAGGCAGGTGGAATGCACGGTAAACGGCATAGGCGAAAGGGCGGGCAACGCGTCATTAGAAGAAATAGTTATGGCTATTAAAACAAGAAAAGATTTTTTCGGCAGCATAGAAAGCGCGATTAACACAAAAGAAATCTACAAGACTTCCAGAATGGTATCGCGGCTTACAGGCATAAATGTGCAGCCTAACAAAGCGATAGTCGGGATGAATGCATTTGCGCACGAAGCAGGTATACACCAGGATGGTGTTTTGAAAAAAGCCATTACCTATGAAATAATGAGCCCCAAGGATGTTGGTTTCGGGGAAACTAAATTTGTTTTGGGCAAACATTCCGGGAGGCACGCGTTAAGCAAAAGATTCGAAAAATTAGGGTACAAGCTTTCCGAAAAAGACCTGGACAATGCCTTTAAGCAGTTTAAAATATTGGCGGATAAAAAGAAAACTATTTTTGACGAAGATCTAAAGGCCATAGCGGAAGATGAAATGGTGGTAGTTTTGGAACGCTATAAACTGGAATATATGCACATAACAGCCGGCACACAGGAAATTCCGCATGCCGAGCTTAAGCTTAAAACAGGTAAAAAAATAGTCAGCGTAAGAGCAACAGGCGACGGGCCTGTAGACGCATGTTACAAGGCGATAGATAAAATAACCGGTATAACCGGAAAGCTCGTCGATTATTCCATACGCTCTTTAACAAGCGGAAAAGACGCATTGGGCGAGGTGTCTGTTAAAGTTATGGTCAAAAGCCAGGTGCTTATAGGGAGAGGCTCAAGCACGGATATTATAGAAGCAAGCGTTAAGGCATATCTTAATGTCATGAACAAAATAGCGCATCATCACAAACCAAGAATAAGCCAGTGCACATAGGACTTGGATGCAGAAATTAAAAATTTTCGCATTGATAGGATACCCGATAGGCCATACACTGTCGCCTTATATGCATATGCGGGCTTATGCGAAATTGAATATAAGTGCGATATATATTCCGTTATTGGTAGAACCGGAAAAACTTAAAGAAACGATAAATGCCCTGAAGCGTTCTCGTATAGATGGCTTTAATGTCACTATTCCTTTTAAGACTGCGTGTATGAAATATCTGGACTGCACAGATAAATTCGCGTCCATGATAGGCGCGGTCAATACGATATCTATAACAAACAATAAGCTTACAGGGCACAATACTGATGCGAGTGGTTTCTTAAAAGCCTTAAAGCAGGAACTTAAATTTAATCCTAAAAATAAAAGCTGTCTTGTAGTAGGTGCAGGCGGCGCTGCCCGGGCGGTTTGCTTTGCGTTAGCAAAAGAACGCGCAAGGAAAATCTTTATTACGGATGTAATTAAATCTAAGGCGGTTTCTCTGGCAGGGAATGTCAAAAAATATTTTCCGAAATGTGAAATAAGCACAACTCCGGGTGAGGCAGTAGACCTGCTCGTGAACGCGACTCCCGCCGGAATGAAAAAAAGCGACAAGCTTCCCATAGACGCGAAAATTTTGCAAAAAGGCCTAAAGGTATACGACCTTGTATATAATCAATCTCCGACGAAACTTGTAAAAAAAGCCAGGCAAAAAGGCCTCATCGCGCAAAACGGGCTAAGCATGCTTTTATACCAGGGAGCAGAGGCATTCGAAATATGGTTTAAGAAAAAAGCGCCTGTTGACGCGATGAGAAAAGCGCTTAACAAACAAGCCAAGAAACAATTATGCTGATTTTTATTTTAGGTCTTATGATAGGCAGTTTTTTGAATGTATGCATATGCCGTATACCTAACGATGAATCCATAATAATGCCGCCTTCCCATTGCCGGCAATGCAAGGCCCCTATTTCCTGGTACGACAATATTCCGGTTTTAAGCTATCTGATATTAAAAGGCAGGTGCCGTCATTGTAAAAGAGTAATCTCAGCGCAATATATAATCGTTGAGATCCTTACAGCCATATTGATAACCGCGGCATTTTTTAAATATGGGCTTACGCTTCATTTTGTTATGTATTCGATGTTGTTCTGCCTGCTTATCATAGCCACTTTCATAGATTTTAAATATCAGGTAATACCCGACACAATTACTGTGTTCGGCATCGCGGCGGGATTTTTATTCAACTTGCTGAATGTGCCGTCACATAACTGGTATGCGGGGTTGCTGAATTCCTTATCCGGAATAACAGCCGGCGCCGTATCTATATATCTTATTATGAAACTCGGCACTATTATTTTTAAAAGAAAACTACAGCGTATAGGTGAAGAAGAGGCCATGGGTTTCGGCGACGTAACTCTTATGGCGATGATAGGGGCATTTCTGGGTTATAAATACACATTGCTGGTATTTTTTATGGCACCTTTTTTTGGGTCTGTCGTAGGCATAGCGCTTAAACTGAAATATAAACAGGATATTATGCCGTACGGGCCTTATTTATCATTGGCAGCTGTAGTAGCGGTATTTTTCGGAGATAGTATTTTGAAATTGTTAATGTAACGATCCCTCGCCAATATTAGATGCTCGCACTTGCTCGCATCTTA
>JAFGKX010000059.1 GCA_016928375.1 Candidatus Omnitrophota bacterium
ACAGCAAAATTTCCGGATGCCCGGGCATCCTGTATTTTCTCGCCTGTTACGCGCGGCATATCTTCCGCCTCATATATTTTTATTGGAAAAATATTTTCATGAGAACCATTAACAAATACATCTATAGGGGCAATACCTTCCAGCGCCTTGTCTATGCTGGCTTGTATAAGATTAAGCTGCATATTATCTTTCCGGGACTCGACATATATATGCTTCAGGTTTTGCAAAACCATCAGGTTGTTGCGTGAAATTTTTCTTGCGCATCTAAATGCCCACACAGCTTTTTTGTAATATTCTTTTCCCTCATACGCATACCCAAGGCGTATAAACACATCGATATCCGGTGGTTCCAGGCGCATAAGCGCAAATGCGGCATCTTCGCTCTTTTTCCAGATAACAGAATCCTTCCCGGAGAAACGCATTGCTTCAGCTAATGACCGGTACGCGTTTTTATAATCTTTTTCCAATATCAAAAACCGCGCAATATTAAAATGCAAAAATGCTTCCGTATGCTCATATAAAAGCACGTTATTAAGAATACCCAGGCCTTGCTGTATATTATCTGCTATTTCCAGTGAACGGTCTGCCCAGTACATGGCTTTATCCTGATTCCCTTCATGTAAATACGCTATGGACAACCCTATAGCCTGGCGGGAATTGCTTATTCCAAAATCAGGCTCTGCTTTAAATTTTTCCGCATAATCCCGGCTAGCCTGCAAAAAAAGGCTCCATTTTTCCGATTTTTTATAAATATCCAGCAAAAGTACGTATGCTTTGCGGTTATCGGGAGAATATTTTATAAAATACGTGCACATTTTTACAGCATCATCAAATTTTCCTTCATTCAGGTATTTATCCGCAAGTAATTGATAAGTCGTATCCGCCAAGTCATACCACTTAGGTATAATTTTTAAATCTTTTACGCCATACAGGGCTAATGCCTCATCCCAATCAAGCGCCAGATTGGCAACTTTTTTATATTCGCCGCGCGCGTAATAATATTCCGCTTGTTTTAAATAGCACTGCGTAAAACCATAAAGCGCGGATTCCGGGATCGCGGATGGGTTTTTAGATATTTTCCTGATAATCTTGCCATAGCAAGAAGCAGCTTTCATATAATCCTGTTTGTCGTAGAAGTACCCGGCTAAACCTAACCTTACAAAAGACGCGCTCTGCAGCCATAGTACAAACAGTATTGATACTGCCAGGGCTAAAAATAATATTTTATGCCTAAATAAATCTTTTCTCATATATTTAGAACCCGATTTTTACTATCTTTTTAACGTTCTTTACCAGAAAACTTAATGCATCCTGCAATGCCTTGGGGCTTAGCATATGCAGGGCTGAATATAATACATAAAAATATGAACCAAAACCATACTGGCGCTCTTTTATGGCTTTAATCTGCGCTTTTATGGCATATAGCCTTTGCTTTCTGTTCATTGTAGAGGATATGCCTGTTGGTGTTATTCTGTAATAAACCAGGAAATCTTTCAGCGCAGCCAGTTTGTAGTATTTTACTACCCGAAAATAAAATTCATAATCCAGGGATATCTCCCATGCTTCGTCATATAAACCCACCTTATCGAATACTTCTTTTCTAAGCATTACCGTAGAATGACAAAATATATTTCCTATTATAAGTTTTTTTCTGAAAATCCGGTCTGCTCCGATATATGAGCGCCTGCCTACGACATTGTCATTTTCGTCTATTATATAATGTGCTGATGCTACCAGGCCTACGTCGGGATTGTTTTCAAGAAAATCTCTTTGTTTTTTAAGCCTGTCCGGCAGATATATATCATCGGCATCGGCAATCGCCACATAACGGCCTTTCGCCATTTTCAAAGCCATATTTTTCGCTTTTGGTATGCCTATATTTTTATCAAGATGAACTATTCTTAATCTTTCATCTTTATAGCTTTCGAATATCTTACGGGTTTCATCTGTTGAACCGTCATTTATTGTGATAAATTCAAAGTCATTGAATGTCTGATTAAGTATGCTGTCTACAGATTTTTTAAGATGTTTTTGCCCGTTATATACGGACATTATTACGGAAATTTCAGGTATTTTTGGCATTATATATCCTGCATTAATTCATCGAATATGTTCATATTGCCTGCACAGGCCTTTTTTATCCTGTCGGCAATCTTACGTTTTTCAATAGCGCAATTACCCATTATCCTTTTAAGCCTGATATTGATTTCATCGATGCTAACTAAACCGCGCGTATCTATTAAATATTCCGATTGGCCGAAATGTTCCAGCAGCTCTTTATACTTGGCAGCCCATCCTATAGCTAAAACCGGAACTGAGTTCTTGTAAGAATGAATTATGGAATGATAACGGGAGGCCACAATGAAATCAAATTGCTTTATTATACTTTCAAGCTCAATAGCATCGAAATCATTGCGCAGGATCCTGACTTTATCATTGCCGCTGAACATAGAATAAACTTCTTCGCACAACCACAGATCCTCATACGCGAATCTCATGATATATGCCGTCATTCCGGAGCTGATTATGCGCTTAACAGCATTGCCGTAGAAAGAGCAAACCGCATCTTTTAACTTAACGTTTTTCAATATCTTGACATTGGGTATAATACCCGCGGATTTTGGCTCTATGACAATGCTTTTGATGCCTGCATCGCGCGCATATATCTTTTGCGG
>JAFGKX010000060.1 GCA_016928375.1 Candidatus Omnitrophota bacterium
ACCGCTTTTATTCTTTCTTCAAACTGCCCGCGGTATTTGGTACCCGCCACCATAAGTGCAAGGTCCAGGGTAATAAGCCTTTTGTTTTGCAGTATCTCCGGCACATCGGCTGATACTATTTTCTGCGCGAGCCCCTCGACGATAGCGGTCTTTCCAACGCCTGCTTCGCCTAAAAGCACGGGGTTATTTTTTGTGCGCCGGCTTAAAATCTGCATAACTCTTTCTATTTCTTCTTTTCTTCCGATAACGGGATCGAGCTTGTTTTCCTTGGCAAGCAGCGTCAGGTCTCTCCCGAATGCGTCCAATGCCGGGGTCTTACTTTTTTCTTTATGTTTTACCGAAGATGCTTCCGCTTCTGCCCCGGGCAGCGTAGAGCCTAAAAGCGACATGATCTCAGACCTTACCCTTTCGAGGTCAAGGCCCAGATTCAGCAACACCTGGCTAGCAACGCCTTCGCCTTCACGCAGTAAGCCTAAAAGCAGATGTTCCGTGCCTATATAATTATGGCCAAGGTGCCTCGCCTCATCCATAGCAAGCTCAATAACTTTTTTTGCTTTCGGCGTAAATGGTATATCTCCGGATATAACGGTAGCAGGGCCGGGTTTTACCAGTTTTTCGACCTCAAATCTGATGATGTCCAGGCTTAAGCCTAAATTTTGCAAAACCGCGGCTGCGACACCCTGTCCTTCCTTAATAAGCCCCATAAGCAAGTGTTCTGTTCCTATGTAATCGTGATTGAGCCGCCGCGCTTCTTCTTTAGCTAGTATGACAACTTTCCTTGCCCTTTCCGTAAACCTGTTAAACATTTTTGGTATTACCTCCCAATACATTTCGTATAAGTTTTGCCCGTTCTATATCCCTTTCCTGCGATGAAAACTTTTTATTTCTCATTTTCTGTAAATGCGCCGGCTGAATTATAATAAAAATTTCATTAAGGGACGAAATCTTCACATCTTTTATAATATCAGTTTCTACGCCTAATCTCAACAAAGAAAGCAGTTCCAGTGTTTCTTCGCTGTTTATGACGTGGGCATTTTTTAAGGTGGCATACGCCCTAAAGATCCTGTCTTCAAGCTGTTCTCTTTTTTTTGCTATAAGAAATTTGCGCGAATTTTCTTCCTGCGCTATCAGCTGTTTTACCACCCTTTCCAGATTACTGATTATATCAGCTTCTCTATGCCCCAGAGTAACTTGATTGGATACCTGAAAAAAATTTCCTATTGCCTCGGTGCCCTCTCCGAAAAATCCGCGTACCGTAAGCCCTAGTTTTGATATGGCCTCTAAAATATCCTTTATTTGCCGTGTCATTACCACCGCAGGAAGATGGAACATCACAGAGGCCCGCATTCCGGTGCCGACATTTGTGGGGCATGCGGTCAGATACCCCAATTGTTCGGAATATGCAAAATCCAGTTTCGCTTCAAGGTCTTTTTCCAGGGCCTTTAATATATCCCACGCCGAGATTAAATTTAATCCGGATTGAAGCACCTGTATCCTGAGATGGTCTTCCTCGTTTATCATGACGCTTATAATTTCTTTTTCGCTGACAAAAACCGCTTTACCGGAAGGATTATTAAGGTGTTCTCTGCTTATAAGATGGCGTTCCAGTAAAAGCAGGTTGTCGACCGGGCTTATTTTATCCATTTCGGCATAAAGGGCATTTTTCATGAAATTTGACGAGGCTATCTGTCTTTTGCATAAATCCTTAACAGCCTCCCTGGTTTTGTCATCAGCCCAGTCGGAAAAAGTAAAACCCTTTATGTTCCTGGCAAGGCGCATCCGGCTTGATATTACAATGCCTGCATCGGGGCCTGCACCTTTAAGCCACTCGCTGGGTTGTTTTAATAAATCATCTATTTTCATAAGACCATTAACCGCGTTTATATTTTGTTTTTTTCCAGTTCTTTTATCCTGTCTCTTAAAACCGCTGCTTCTTCATACTGCTCTGTCTGTACTGCCCTCTGAAGCTTTTCCCTTAATTCCGCTATCTTTACTTCTTTGGTGACAACATTAATCTTTTTTCCCGTATATTCCTTTTCAAAAGAAGCTACCATTTTTTCAGGCTCCTTTCCTGTGTGGTGTATAGAACCATGTATATTTTTAAGCAAAGGTATAAGTACGCTTTTAAATGCTTCATAACATTCGCTGCATCCGAGCCTGCCTAACTTCCTGAAATCAGAATATGCCATACCGCAGGTTGGGCATTTTAAGTCTTTTTCTTTTGCCTCTCTCGCCTCCCCTGGAAAACCAACCATTCCGGATACGAGGTCTGCTATGCCAAAGCCCTGGTTCATGTGCATACTCTCCGCATCAGCGCACTGCTGGCACACATGCAGTTCCCTGGCCTCGTCGTTTACGATCTCGGTTATGTGTATCATTGCCTCATTTTTATGGCATATATCGCAAAGCATATACAAACCTCTTATATCCTGTATCTCACGCCGTCTTTTTTCGTCAGTTTATGAAATTCCAGAGTCAAAAATTCCGTAATAGGGCCGGGATTGCCGGTGCCTATTTTTCTATTATCTATTTTTACGACAGGTATCAATTCCGCCGCGGTACCTGTCAGAAAACATTCGTCCGCTCCGTATAAATCTTTGACTTTTATTTTCTTCTCGGACACATGTATTTTATTTTTTCTCGCTATCTCTATGACAGCGTCCTGCGTAATACCTTCTAAAGCGCCTAACTCTGACGGCGGTGTAATAAGCCTGGAATTTTTTATCATGAAAATATTATCGCCTGTGCATTCGGTAACATATTCCTCGTGCGTAAGCATTATCGCCTCTTCCACCCCGGCATCAATAGCATTTATTTTCGCCAGAATATTATTGAGGTAATTGAGGGACTTTATCCTCGGATCAAGCGCCTCGGGGAGGTGCCTTTTTGTTTTTGCTGTAACTATATGCAAACCGTTTTCATAAAATTCCTGCGGATATAATTTTATCCTGTCGGTAATAATAAAATACGTCGGATGCGGACATTTCCTGGGGTCAAGCCCCAGATCGCCGACGCCTCTTGTCACAACCAGCCTTATATAGGCATTGGTTAGTTTATTTTTCTTAAGCGTGCTGATAACCTCTCGGGTCATCTTTTCTTTGTTTATAGGAATATTCAGCCGTATTGCCTTTGCGGAATTATACAATCTGTCAATATGCTGCTTCAGCCTGAATATAAGCCCGCTATACGACCTTATACCCTCAAATACACCATCTCCGTATAAAAGCCCATGATCGAAAACCGAGATGCGAGCTTTTTCCTTATCATAAAATTTACCGTTTATACAAATCTTCAATGACATATCCTTCTCCTCTTATGCTGCTTTAATTTTACCGTCCGTTAAATACTTTACAGATGTCGCGTATTTCGTATGTTCGTTATCGTGCGTTACAATAACAAAAGCCTTATTGTACCGGCTGTTTAGTTTTTTTATCAATTCAAATATATTAAGCGCGTTGTCGCGGTCTAAATTTCCCGTGGGCTCATCGCACAAAACTATTTCCGGTTCATTCATAAGCGCCCTGGCGATAGCAACCCTCTGCGCCTCACCGCCTGAAAGTTGCGATGGCCTATGGCGCATCCTGTTTCCTAGGCCCACTTCATCCAAAAGCCCTCTCGCCCTCTCTCGTATCAAATTTCGATTTTCGTCCCGAGCGAAGCCGAGGGACAATTTTCTTACCAGCGCCGGCATCATCACATTCTCAACAGCATTGAATTCCGGCAAAAGATGATAAAACTGAAACACAAAGCCTATATTTTCATTGCGAAGCTTTCCGGAAAAAGCATCATCTGCCTTATAGACAGATACGCCGTTCAAAAAAACAGTGCCTTTGGTCGGCTTATCGAGTATGCCCAAAATGTGCAACAATGTCGATTTTCCTGAACCGGAAGGCCCTAGTATCATAGCTATTTCGCCTTTGCTGATAGTTATATCGATGCCTTTTAGCACATGCAGGTTGTGCCTGCCGTCCTGATACGACCTGTGCACGTTTTCTGCTTTTAGTATCTCACTCATATCTTAATGCCTCTACCGGGTTTAACTTCGACGCCTGATAAGCCGGATAAACAGCCGCCAGAATGCTTAACGCAATCGCCGCTGCTGCAATAACAGCAGAATCCATTAAGCTGAATTTTATCGGTATTCTGTCTATATAATATACGTCTCTGGGCAGCGTAATATTTTTAAGCAAAAACGATACGCCTGCGCCTGCGGCAAATCCGAGCATTACACCGGATAAGCCTATGATCAAACCTTGTATCGAAAATATGGTTATTATGCCTTTCTTCGTAACTCCTATTGCCTTCAATACGCCTATGTCTTTTTTCTTTTCCATGACCGTCATAGTTAAAACCGCCACTATACTGAAGCATGCCACCATCACTATCAAAGTCAATATAACGAACATAGCCAGCTTTTCCAGTTTTATCGCGGAAAATAAATTTCTATTCCTTTCGGCATATGTCCATACGGCGAAGCTGGTGCCGAGTGTTTTATTTATCTGCGCTTTTATGCCGTCGCACATAGAGATAGAAACGCAGTCAACGCCTATGCCGCTTACCGAATTTTTTACATTAAGCATAGCGGATAAATTGCTCAACCCTGCGTAAACAATGTTTGCGTCATAATCATACATCCCGGATTTGAATATTCCTGTCACCTTCATTTTTTGCGGGTGCGTCATTGACGGAGCAATTAAAATTATTTCATCGGACACATATGCTCCGAGGCTACTGGCAAGCTCGCTGCCGAGTATAATACCGTCCTGAATATCACAGCGCGGTTCAACCGCTACAACAGTTGGCATAACTTTAAATGCATCTGTTTCATTAGAAGGATCAAAGCTTCTCAGCATAACCCCCCTGGAACGGCTGCGGTATTCTATTATAGCCTGACTGAATACATATGGAAAAGAACCTTTAACGCCATTTATGTTGTTTATCTTTTCGGATAATTCAGCTGCATTGGTTATCCCAAACTCTTTCTCTATGAAAATATGCGGGTTTGAGCCTATTATCCTCATTTTGAGCTCATTGTCAAAACCGCTCATAACTGCTAAAGTCGCTATCAGCGCAGCAACGCCGACAGAAACGCCTAATATCGAAATCACGGTTATGACGGATATAAATTTTTCTTTATGCCGGCCGAATATATATCGTAATGCTATAAATAACTCGTATCGCATACACATCCGTCATTGCGAGCGAACGAAGTGAGCGAAGCAATCTCTTTTTGGGATTGCTTCGTCGTCCCGACGTTACGTCGGGACTCCTCGCAATGACGATTATCCTTTCTCCGGTTTTAACTGCGGGAATAAAATTACTTCCCTGATCGTGTCCGTGTTGGTAAAAATCATAACAAGCCTGTCAATGCCTATACCCAGGCCTCCTGCCGGCGGCATTCCGTATTCGAGCGCTTTCACGTAATCTTCGTCTATCATGCCTGCGCCGTCTGCCTCTGCCTGCTGCTTAAACCTTTCTTTCTGCTGTATCGGATCATTAAGCTCCGAATAAGCATTCGCCACTTCCATGCCGCCCATATAAAGCTCAAACCTCTCAGACAGAGCCGGATTATCCGGTTTTGTTTTTGCAAGCGGGCATAATTCGGTAAAATAATCCGTAACAAAAACAGGCTTTGCGCTTTGAGCGTCTTCCTTTGGCTCTATGATATCCGCTATTATATTTATCAGCTTTGTGCGGCTTAATTCTTTTGTGTCTATTTCAATGCCTTTTGCCTTTAATTTATTTACCCATTGCGAAATTTCATCATCAGGCGATATATCAAAGTTATTTTTCATTACCTGGGCAAAAGAAATCCTATTCCACGGCGGCGTAAGGTCTATTTCTCTGCCTTTATAGATTACCTTTTCTTCTTTAAGCAGTTTTTTTGCAAGATGAGAAACAAGGTCCTCCGTCAGTTTCATCATGTCATTATAATCCGCGTAAGCTGTATACGCCTCAAGCATGGTAAATTCGGGATTGTGCCTCGGAGAGATGCCTTCATTTCTGAATGATTTATTTATCTCGTACACCTTATCCATGCCGCCTACAAGAAGGCGCTTTAAGTAAAGTTCCGGGGCTATGCGCATAAACAGGTCTGAGTCGTACACGTTATGTCTTGTCTTAAACGGCCTTCCTGCAGCGCCGCCTGCTATAGGGTGAAGCATCGGGGTTTCAACCTCCAGATATCCCCTGTTGTCAAAAAAGCTGCGTATGCTGCTGATGATTTTTGTCCGTAAAAGAAATATATCTTTTACTTCATCATTAGACACCAGGTCTAAATACCTCTGCCTGTACCTTGTCTCCACGTCTTTTAATCCGTGCCATTTTTCAGGCAGCGGCATAAGCGCCTTTGCTAACATCGTCAACTGCTCCACATCAATGGTAATTTCTCCGCGATGAGTCTTCAAAATCTTACCGGAAACGCCTATGATATCACCTATATCCACTTGTTTGAAAATATTGAATTGGTTTGCGCCTAATTTATCTTTTCTTAAATATACCTGCACTTTTCCAGAGAAGTCCTTTATGTCGCAAAATGCGCTTCCCCCATGCGAGCGTATGGTCATAATCCTGCCTGCGGTAGTAACGGGCTTATTTTCCTGGTAATTATCCGTCAGAGATTTTATGGGTTCCTGTTTATCAAACTTATGCCCATAAACAACTATGCTTTCCTGCTCGAGCGCTTTTTTTTTATTAAGTCTTATATTAATTATATCATCCATATTTAGTTTATTACCTTCTTAAAATGGTTAGTCCTTTTACCTTGTCAAACCAGGATATTATATAGGATTATATGGGGGAATGTCAAGGGGTTATGATTGGGATTTGCGCTGGGCTTGCTTGCGTTCGTTCTCGTTAAGATAGGTTTTTCTTAGGCGGATATTTTTGGGTGTAATTTCGACAAGTTCATCATCTTCGATAAATTCCAGGGCAAATTCCAGGGTTATTTCACGGGGGGGTTCCATCTGAATAGCTATATCCGATGTCGAGGAGCGCATATTGGTAAGTTTTTTCTCGCGGCTTGCGTTTACTACATTATCCAGGCCTTTGTTGTTGACGCCCACTATCATACCTTCATAAATAGCGTCTCCGGCTTTTACGAACAGTTCTCCTCTGTCCTGAAGCCCCGATAATGCATAAGCCACTGCTTTACCGCTGCCTTGCGATATCAAAACGCCTATTTGGCGTTTCGGCAGCTCACCTTTGAATTTCTGATACTCGAAAAAGTTTTGATACATAATGCCTGTGCCGCGGGTTATGGTTAAAAATTCATTTCTAAATCCAAATAAAGCCCTTGTGGCAATGATATATTCCATGCGCAAAGTGCCGAGAACGCTTATGTGCATATTTTTCATTTCCGCGCGGCGCGCACCCAATGCCTGCATAATAACACCCTGATATATGGGCTCGACCTCTATTATCAATTCCTCGAATGGCTCGAAAGATTCCTTGTCTACGGTTTTTAAAATAACATGAGGCCTTGAGACTTCCATCTCGTATCCTTCGCGGCGCATAGTTTCGATAAGGATGGCAAGGTGAAGCTCTCCTCTACCTGAAACCTTGAAGCGCTCTCCTCCGTCAACCTCTTCAACCTTTATACCTACGTTGACCATAGCCTCATGCTCCAGCCTTTCTCTGATATGGCGCGAAGTAAGAAATCTTCCGCCGTCTGTGCCCGCAAGAGGGCTTGTATTATGCGAAAAATTTATGGATATCGTCGGTTCGTCTATTTTTAAAGTCGGCAGCGCTTGCGGATTATCAATACAGGCGAGTGTTTCGCCGACTTTCATATCATCAACGCCTGCTATGGATATAATATCTCCTGCCTGGGCGCTTTCTGCTTCTACTCTTTTTAAACCCTGGTATTTTAATATTTTAGTTACCTTACCGCGCTCTATACTACCGTCATGTTTTACTATTGCCATTGGTTCGCTTAATTTTATCCTGCCGTGAAAAATCCTTCCTATGCCGATGCAGCCGACGTATGAATCGTAATCAAGCATTGTGACCAGCATCTGGAAGGGGCTGTCCGCGTCTGCGATGGGCGGAAGTACTCGGTGTAATATTGTATCCAGGAGCGGCTTCATATCTTTTTTCTCATCGGCTAAATCCAATATTGCCCAACCCTCTTTGCCTGAGGCATATACTATAGGAAAATCAAGCTGTTCATCCGTAGCATTAAGCTCACAAAAAAGATCGAAACTCTCATCTGTAACTTCGCTGGGCCGGGCATTCGGGCGGTCAACTTTATTTACAACGAGTATGGGTTTTAAATGTAACTGAAGGGATTTTTTTAATACGAATTTCGTCTGCGGCATCGGGCCTTCGAACGCATCCACAAGCAGAAGCACTCCGTCGACCATTTTCAATATGCGCTCCACCTCGCTTCCGAAATCAGCATGCCCCGGAGTATCGACGATATTAAACTGCGTGTCTTTATACCGAAAGGATGCGTTTTTCGAAAATATGGTTATGCCGCGCTCTCTTTCTAAAGGGTTTGAATCCATAACCGTATTCTCGCCTTCTTTGAAAGTGTACGCGCCTGTCTGCTTAAGCAGTGCATCCACCAGCGTGGTCTTACCATGGTCAACGTGCGCGATAATAGCGACGTTTCTTATATCTTTTCTTCGTTTTTGAATAGTCATGTAACCTTTTTGCCATAACAGCATCTCGCCGATAAGGCGGATAAATTGCGGATATTATACAGTAGTTTAGGGAAATAGCAAGATTATTTTCCC
>JAFGKX010000061.1 GCA_016928375.1 Candidatus Omnitrophota bacterium
AACCCCGGAAGAGTTCGAAAAATACGTTGATACCGTTAAAAAAGACGATGTATACATACAGGATAAGCATATACCAAGGTTAAAGGCGCTTGCAAAGGTGTATAAACTATATGAAGCTTATAAGAGGGGAGAGAACAAAGATGTATTCGATGAGCGGGGCAGATATGATTTTGATGACATGATTATGCTTGCGCTTGAAACAGTCAAAAAAGAAAAACAGATGAAAGAGCAGTTGCAGCAGCAATATACTTATATAATGGTCGACGAATATCAGGATACAAACGGCGCGCAACTGGCTCTTTTAGCCCAGATAGCTGCCGATAAAAACCCCAACATCTGCTGCGTTGGAGATGATGATCAGTCGATTTACCGTTTTCAGGGGGCAAGCGCAGGTAACTTTAAATTTTTCCTAAAATCTTTCGCCCCAGTAAAATTAGTAAGTTTAGAAGATAATTACCGTTCTTCAAAAGAGATTGTAGGTATCACCGCAAAAATCATCAATCAACTTCCTGAAACAGAACGAGTAAATGTAAAAAATTTAAAAAATATTTACCCTCACAAAAATAAAATAACAGAATACAGGCAATTCAGCACCGAGGCCGAAGAGCTTTTATACTTGGCTGGCAAAATTCAGAAGCTTAAAAAGCAAGCCCCATATGATGAAATGGCTGTTTTGGTGCGGAAAAGAGAAGATATATTAAAAGTAACTGATATGCTGCAAAAAAAAGGCATACCTTATGCAACAGACGGCAAAGAAGACATAGCTAATGAAAAACGCGTGCGCCAAATGCTTGATGTGCTTTACCTTGCAGACTGCAGAAATACCACTGATCTTACGGAAAAAGACAGGCATTTTTACAGGATTATTTCAAGCGATTATTTTAAGATACCCATGCAGGATATTTTAAAGTTGATAAATACGGTAAAGGAAAAAAAATATAAATTAAGGCAGCCAACTACATTATTTTTAGAGTTTATGAATACATACGGCGTAGATGCCGACACTGCGCCTGCTTCAGGGGGCCTGAATTTTGCCGGGTGGGTAATAAAACGGCTGTTAAATAAATCGCAGGCAATGCCGGTGCATTCGGTATTGATGCATTTCATAAAGGATGCGAATTTATACGGGTTCATACTGGAATCATTCAAGACGAATAAAGTGTTAAGGATAAGGGACTTAAGGGCGTTGTCTTCGTTTGTGAGTATGGTGAAGAATTCCGATCTTGCGCGAGCAGGCATTACGTTATCGCAGTTTCTTGATGAAATAGACCTGAAGAAAGAACACGGCATGTCGCTTCAGGGAAGCCTGGTTACGCGGCAGCAGGAAGGGGTCAGGGTTTTTACAGCGCATGGTTCCAAAGGCCTGGAATTTAATACTGTTTTTGTGCCATTCTGCCTTCAGGATAAAAGCTGGCCCATTAAGCTAAGGCCCGTCCTTATACCTTTGCCTGTGGAAATTTTTCGGGGCAAGGATAAGGCCGGCACGAAAGAAGAAATCAAGAAACTGAACATTTACGACGAAATAAGGCTTTTTTATGTGGCGTCAAGCCGCGCAAAATCACAATTGATATATACGGCAAGCCCTACGCAAGACAGCGTCGCAAGTTTTTATATTGAGAAAATGGGGTTTGAGCCAAAAAACGCTGTATCTGACGAAGAAGGCGCCGCGCAGGGCATGCTCGGTATTTCAGATAAAAAAGACCCATTTATAGGCACCAAAAAGATATTAAAAGATATGGTTTCGGAGCTTTCGCTTAATCCAACAAGCATAAACACCTTTATCGCCTGCGGAAGAAAGTTTTTATATAATAATGTTTTGATGATACCGTCCGAGAAAAAAAGGCAGCTTGTTTTCGGAACCTGCGTGCATAAAGCGCTGGAAGAGGCATATGTAAAGTTCAAAGACACGGGAAAATTTCCGGATTTTAAATTTTTCAGGGATGCTTTCATGAAAGAGCTTAAATTTCAGGGAGTTGACGAATCTATATATTCGCAATGTAAGCGCGCTATAGAGGATTTGCAGCCGTGGCTTGAAAATGAATCGAAAAATCCCGTTATGCCGCTTGGCCTGGAAGAGAGGCTGGCAATAAATATAGGCGAAATACGTTTTACCGGATATTACGACAAAACAGAGCTTGTGAATGAAAGCAAGAAAACAATACGCGTAATAGACTATAAAACAGGTAAACCGGACGAGCATATAAGGAAGATAGAAAAATGCAGTGACCTTGCGAGCGACGAATGCGACGGCTACCTGAGGCAGATTGTTGCGTATAAACTGCTTTTCGATGGGTCTAAAAAAATAAACAACGGCTATAAGGTGGCGACAGGCGAGCTTGTATTTATAAATACATCTGATATAAAATTAAGCAAGAATATCGAAATAGAGATCACGGATAGTATGGTAAGCGAACTTACGGATGTAATAAAGCGGTGCTGGAAAAAAATAAACAGTTTGGAATTCGAAAAACTTCCCAATGTCGATAAGGACAAATGCGGCACCTTAAAAAACAGGCGCTGCGACTATTATGACATTTGCTGGATGTAGGCGCCGGGCAGGCGCACTCCGCAAGTGAATGAGCGGGAAACAGGAGAAAATAAATGAAACATATTTTTATTATTTTTTCGTTAATTATTTTCACTGCCGTATCTTTTGCCCAGGAGAATGACAGCGAAGAAGCTTCTTCGGGTATGGAAATTATACAGGTTGGAAACGGCCAGAAGCTGTTTGTTCCAAAAGGCACAAAAATCAGGCGTGTGGGCGCTCAGCTAATCCTGGAAGATAATGCCGAATATGTAGCAACCCGCATTTCCGGCCTCGAGGCGCGTATAGAAAAACTGGAGGCTCAGGGAGAGGAACTTAAGCAAAACGTGCAGGATTTGAAAAATTCCGTTAAAGGCTCAGAGGGCAGTAAACAAGATTAAAAGAGGTGTTTATGGATGAAGAAAAAGCGCTGCATGAATGGGGATTAAGGGTATGCCCTTTAAGAGGCAAGCAATGCCTGTGCAAAGGCTGCGCCTGGTGGCTTGAAAAAGAACAAACGTGTGCTATAAAAAAAATATCGCAGAATAAAGAATAATTGAAAAAAACAGCCCGGTATGCTACGATAAATACAGGTGATAATATGATTTTTGGAAAAAAAGAAATAGTGCTCACAAGTAAAAAGTATGGCGCTGTATTAAAAAAACAGGCAGTCAAAAAACCACGTCCGGAAAAAAGCATCATATCCGGGATAAAGGATATCTTTAAAATGAAAAAGAAACCTACGGGTAAAAAACCCGCCATAAAGCAAAAACCAAAAATTGTACTCCGAAAAAAGGCTAAGTTAGTATCGAAGAAGCCGGAAAAAAGGAGGCAGAAAATGGCTGACAAAGAGGTCAAAGAGGTGAAGATAGGCGAGATAACGCACTTCTTTCCGCATGTAAACGCTGCGGTCGTAAAATTAAAATCAGCGCTTACTGAAGGCGACACAGTGCATATCAAAGGCCACTCTACTGATTTTACCGAGCAGGTTACGTCTATGCAGATCGATAACAAGCCTATTAAAGCTGCAAAAAAGGGGCAGGAGATAGGGCTTTTAGTCAAAGAAAAAGTGCGCGGCGGAGATTTAGTTTACAAAGAAACGGTGAAATAATCAAATAAATGCCCAAAGAAGAATTTAAATCCGGCTTCGTCGCCATCATCGGAAAGCCAAACGTAGGCAAATCCACCATATTAAACTTTCTTTTAAAAGAGAAGATAGCCATTGTGTCCCCTAAGCCGGAAACCACCAGAGATAACGTGCAGGGCATAATAACCACAGAAAAATTCCAGATAGTTTTTGTTGATACGCCCGGAATCCACCAGCCGCATCTTCCTTTAGGAAAACAAATAGTTAAAAAAGCCCGTTCAAGTTTAAGCGGCGCAGACCTGTTGCTGGTAGTTATGGAAGCCACCTCAGGGATTTGCGAGGAAGACAAAAGGCTGCTGGACCTGGTGCGGAATACAGAGATTAAATCCATACTTTTGATCAACAAGGTTGACGCGGTGAAAAAATCCAGGCTGCTTCCCATAATAGAGGACCTGTCGGTTAATTATACATTTCTGGATATTATACCGATATCCGCATTATCCGGCGATAATATGGATATAGTAAAGGATAAAGTCCTGGAAAATTTGTCCGCAGGCGAAAAATATTATCCCGACGGACAGGTTACAGACAAAGATATTAAATTCAGGATTTCGGAAACGATAAGGGAAAAAGTCCTGTTTCTGACCAGGCAGGAAGTGCCGCATTCAATAGCCGTGCTCATAGAAGAAATGGCTCAAAGGCAGGATAAAGATATAATGAATATAAGGGCATGTATTTACGTGGAAAGAGACTCGCAGAAAGCCATTATAATAGGAAAAAAAGGCAGTATGATAAAAGAAATAGGTTCAACAGCAAGGCCTGAAATAGAAGCGTTGGTAGGCAAAAAGGTTTTTTTGGCTCTGTGGGTTAAAGTTTTAAAAAACTGGAGAAAGGACCCGAGGGCGCTTGATATGCTGGGATTCTGATATGAAAAAAGCGAGAGTATATTCAATAATATTGATACCTCAGTTGGGGCAGTATATAGTAACCCTGGAGGAAATAGGCGGCATAAGATTAATCCCTATATGGATAGGCCCTTCCGAAGGCATGGCAATAAGCGCAAAACTTAACAGCCAGGTTTTTCAGCGGCCCATGACCCATGATCTGATATCCGATATGCTTGGTAAGGTTAAGGCAAAAATAAAAAAGGTTACGATAACGGATGTAAAGGATAATACGTTTTATGCCAGCATGACTCTTTCTTTTAACAAAAAGATTATAGAGATAGATTCCCGCCCGAGCGATGCTATTGCCCTGGCGGTCAGGGTCAATGCCGCAATTTTCATAGACGATGCCGTTTTCAAAAAATGCCCTTCCATACAAAAGCCCATTACGGAACAGGAGATAACTGATTTCAAGAAACATCTGGAAAACCTAAAACCAGAGGATTTTTTTAAGAAGGTGTAAAATGAAAACCGCCGAAAATATTCAGAACGCTAAAAAATATTGCAGGATAAAGCACAATATAGCCCTTTTGGAAATGTTTCTTACGCTGGCGCTGCTTTTACTGATTCAGGCAAGCGGGCTCTCATCCGAATTTAAACGTATAGCATTATCCGTAAGCCGTGCGCCCATTTTATTAATAGCGGTTTATATGACTATGTTCGGCATTTTTTTAAGTGTAATTTTCTTCTGGCCGGATTATTACGCGGGGTACATACTTGAGCATAAATTCAGCCTGTCAAAGCAGAATTTTATTTCCTGGCTAAAAGATTATTTTAAACGGCTTTTGATAGGCGGAGTAATTTACCTCTTAATGCTTGAGGTTTTGTATTATTTTTTGAAAAACTTTCCCGGCATCTGGTGGTTGTGGGTATCGGTAATATGGCTTTTTTTCAGCCTTTTTCTTGCAAAGATATTTCCAATTTTTATAATACCGCTTTTTTACAAACTTCAGCCCCTGGAAGATGAATCTCTTAAGGCCAGGCTTCTTGGCCTTGCTAAAAAATCGCGCGTGAAGATACTGGACATATACCGCATAGGACTTGGAGAAAAGACAAAAAAGGCGAACGCGGCATTAACAGGCATGGGCTCTTCCAAAAGAATATTGTTGTCCGATACACTGCTTGATAATTATACCCAGGATGAGATAGAGGCGACGCTTGCGCATGAGCTGGCGCATTATAAATACCGGCATGTATGGAAGCTCATAATTTTTAACCTGCTGCTTACTGTCGCCACTTTTTTATTTATTCATTTTGGATATAATTATATTATTTTTAATGCGATAAAATTAAATATATATGATATAGGCGCATTTCCGGCGCTGGCATTTTTGTTTACAGTGTTTAATATAATATTTATTCCTGCATATAATGCATTGAGCAGGCATTTCGAAACGCAGGCGGACAAAGAGGCCGTTAATGTTACCGGAAAACCGGATGCCTTTATTTCTCTTATGAAGAAACTGACCGAGCAAAATCTGTCGGATCCCGAACCATCAAAAATAGCAGAGATGTTCTTTTATGACCACCCGCCGGCAGGCAAAAGAATAAGGACGGCCGGTGAAACTATAAAAAAATAAAAAAAGTGTTGCATAGACGGTGAATTTATGTTATATTTCAAAATAAGGTATGAATTTATTTTTTGTTTAACAATTGAATATTAAGGAGGTGAAATCAGTGAAGAATATATTTGTCGTTATATTGACAGCAGCTATAATCCTTGGTTTATTTGCGGTGACCGCTTAGGCAGAAGAAAAAATAGAACGCGGCGCAAAGAATGTAGCGTTGGGTTGGACTGAAGTTCCGAATACCATTGTAAGTATTACAAAGGAAACAAAGAACCCGATTATCGGTTTGACAGTAGGAACCGTAAAGGGAGTTCTTAATGCCTTTGCAAGAACAGCTTCCGGAGCAATGGATATCGTAACAACACCTATCGGACAAAGAGCCCCGGACATGAAGACACAAATAATAGAAGTTCCGGACACTACCACTACCACAGCATCTTCAAAGACAGCATCTTCGAAGACAGCTGTTAAGGGCAGCGCAAAGAACATAAAATAGTTTATTCTGACTCGGTGGTAGATATAGATGTTTAAAAAGGAGCAGGGCTATTCTTGCAAGAATAGCCCTGTTTTTTTTGAATGAATCAGAAAAAAATATTTTTAATCTTTGTTTTTTTGGTTTTATTGGTTATGATATTTGGTTTTAATTGTCTGGCCAATGAGGTAAGCCTTGCAGCATGCGCGCCGATAAATTTATCGGTTATGATTAAACAGATTTATTTTTCGATTCAGTTTAAGCAGCCGCAGCCGGTATGTAAGGTGAGCATAATAAAAGAGATAGAGGGGATTCATAGGTCTGCTGTAAAGACATCCGCCTGCCTGTAATAAATGGAGTAAAAATGGGTCTTTTCCTTTTTTTAATAGTAATAATCGTATCTTTTATTGTAATAAAGATAGGCGCAGTTGCTTTTGAAATAACCGGATTGAATTCCAAACAGGCAAGGTTTCAGGCCTTGTCAGTGTTTACGGGTACAGGGTTTACCACCAGAGAATCGGAGCTTATAGCTGTGCACGACCAGCGCCGCAAGATAGCTTCGGTATTGATGGTGTTGGGCAATCTCGGAGTGGTAACGATGATAGCAGCCCTTGTTAATTCAATAAGCATAGGCCCGTCATCTCCTATATTTATTATGCCGGCCATGGAAGAGAATATGCCGCGTTTTCTTATACCATATGTAAATTTTACCATTGTAGTGCTGTTTCTTTTGTTTGTGTATATGGTAATCACAAAGACCAAAATAATGGACTATGTGATGAAGAAGGCAAAAAAAGAAATGGTTGATAAAAAGATAATAAAGTCCGTATCTTTTGAGGAGTTTTTGATGACATCGGGAGGATACGGAGTTTCCCAGATAAGAATCTCGAAAAACAATCCGCTGCTAGGCAAGACCATTATGGAATCCGATTTGAAACAAAAAGACATATTGGTTTTGTCGGTTGAAAAGGGCAGCGAGCACCTGACAAACCCTTCCGCAGCCATAAAGATAGAATTAGGCGACAGATTAATCTGCTTCGGGAAATTCGAAAACATAAGAAAAATTGCCTATGCCGCCGAAGACAGAGGCAATGATTATAATTAAAACAATATTCTGCCAGGCAAGCAGGCGGTTTTCAACTTAAAAACAGAAAATTATACCAAATATTTGATTTTTCTGTCATCCCGATATGATAATGTCCTATTATACCGATTTAGAAATGTCCTCT